>NZ_SRLW01000134.1:0-26490 GCF_006518215.1 Myxococcus sp. AB025B | reverse complement strand
CCCCATGCCCGTCAGCACCACCGCGAGCGCGCGCGGGCCCAGCACCTGCGCCACGCTGGTGAAGAGCCGGTCCACGCTCGGCGCGTACTTGTCCACGGGCGTCGGCGGGGGCGTGTGCAGCTCCAGCCGCGTCCCCCGGTCCACCACGACCAGGTGCCGGCCTCCGGGCGCGATGTACACGTGCCCGGGCTGCACCACGTCCCCCTCGCTCGCCTCCGTCACGGAGAAGGGGCCAATCCTGTCCAGCCGGTCCGCGAAGGCCCGGGTGAACTGCGCGGGCATGTGCTGGCTCACCAGCACGCACGGCGTCGGCTCCGCGGCCAGCCCCTCCAGCACACGCTGCACCGCGGGCGGTCCTCCCGTGGACGCGCCGATGGCCACCACCAGGGGCAGCTCGCCCGCCACCGCCAGCGCTCTCGCCCCGGGCGACACGTGGCGCTGGCCCGGCCGCACGTGCAGGGCCGCGCGCACCTTGTCGAGCAGCTCCACGCGCAGCCCCTCCAGCTCCTCGGGCGTGCCGCGCGCGGGCTTGGCGATGAAGTCGAAGGCGCCCAGCTCCAGCGCCTTGAAGACATCCGAGCGGTGCGCGTAGCTGGAGATGACGATGACGGGCGTGGGCGCCGTGCGCATGAGCAGCCGCAGGAACGTGTAGCCGCCCAGCTTCGGCATCTCCAGGTCCAACGTCACCACGTCCGGCTTGAGCTCCAGGACCTTCTTGAGGCCCTCCTCGCCGTCGGCCGCGCGGTCCAGCACGCGCACGTCCGGCGCGGACTCCAGCAGCGTGGTGAGCGTGTGCCGGTTGTGCGCGGAGTCGTCGATGACGAGCACCGAGACCGTGCCCCGCTCGCTCATCGGACCTCACCGCCCGCGAGCCCCGGCAGCTCGGGCCTGCGGTACACCAGGTCTCCGCGCAGGTGCACCAGCTCGAAGTCCGCGCCCAGGTTGAGCAGGTTCTCCGAGTGCCCCAGGAGCAGGTACCCTCCGGGCACCAGCCTGTCGCGCAGGATTCGCAGCACCTTCCTGCGCGCGGACTGGTCGAAGTAGATCATCACGTTGCGGCAGAACACCGCGTCCATCTTCATCACCAGCTGGCTGCCGGCCTCGTCCAGCAGGTTGTGGTGGCCGAAGGACACCATGGCGCGGACATCGTCGCGCACGCGCACCTTGGTGTTGCCCGCGGGGACGAAGAAGCGCTCCAGCAGGTCCGCGGACGTGGCGCGCAGCGCGGACGGGCCGTACTCCGCGCGCCGCGCCATCGTCAGCACGCGCCGGGAGATGTCGGAGCCGTACACCTCCACGTCCCAGCCCTCGAAGCGGGGCTCGTCCTTGAGGAGCATCGCCAGCGTGTACGCCTCCTCGCCGGAGGAGCACCCCGCGGACCACAGGCGCAGCCGCTTCGTGCGCGCGTTGCGCTTCTCGAGCACGGGCAGCAGCTCCTCCCGGAAGGCCTTGAGCTGCGAGGGCTCGCGGAAGAAGTACGTCTCGTGCGTGGTGAGCGACTCGACGGCGGCCTCCAGCTCCGCGTGCCGGTTGGCGTCGTAGCGCAGGTAGCGGTGGTAGGCGCTGAAGTCCGGGACGCCCAGCGTCTCCAGGCGCGGCCACAGCCGCCGCTCCATCACGAACTTCATGTCCTCGTGCACGAGGATGCCGCAGTGCGAGTACACGTGGTCGCGCAGGAGCCGGAACTCCTCCGCGGTCATCTCCGGCCGACTGTCGTCGAAGCGAGCCACCCCGAGTCCCCCCGCTCAGCGCCGTGACAAGCGCTCCACCGCGTCCGCCAGTGCCTGTCGAGCCAGCGCGTCCGGCTCCGTCTCCAGCACCCGACGGGCCGGCTCCAGACACTCCGGCCCTCCCGAGTCTCCCAGCACTCGCGCCGCCGCCGCGCGCACATCCCAGTGGGGATGCTCCAGCAAGGATACCGCCAGAGTCACGCCCTCCCGCGACACGGCCCCCGCGGACAACACCGCCTTCACCACCTCCTCGTCGGAATGCCCCGACGCCTCCCGCAGCACCTTCGCCTCCACCCGGCCCAGCCTCGACAGCGCCCGCACCGCGGCCACCGCCAGCGCGCCGTCCGGATGACGCACCAGTCGCTCCAGCTCCGGCGCGCGGTCCACCGCGCCGCTCTCCCCCACCGCCTCCACCGCGGCCCGCCTCACGGAGGCGTCCTCGTCCTGGAGCGCGGAGCGCAAGAGCGCCCCAGCCTCCGCGCCTCCCAACCGCCCCATGGCGCGAGCTCCCGCCGCCCGCACGGGAGAGGCCTCGTCAGCGAGCGCCGCGCGCGCCAGCTCCCGACCGACGCCGCCATCCACCTCTCCGGCCACCTCCACCGCCGCGGCTCGCCAGCGCGGGTCGACATCGCGCGCGAGCGCACGCAGCGACGGCAGCGCGGGCGCGCCTCCCACGCGGCCCAGCGCCGTCACCGCCACGGGGGTGGCCCGACGCGCCACCGCCTCCTCCAGCGCCGACAGCACCGCCGCCCGGCAGCTCCCCGCGAGCGCGCCCAGGGCCCGCGTCGCCGCGCCCGCCGTCACCGGGTCCCGCAGCAGGTCCACCAGCGGGCTGGCCGCCTCCGGTGAGCGGGTCCGCCCCAGCGCCCGCACCACCACCCCGCGCAAATCATCCTCCGCCCACTCCAACAGCGCGCACAGCGGCGTGACGGAGCCGGGGTCCACCAGGTCCACCAGCGCCTCGGCCGCCGCGGTCCTCGCCGGCGCGGACAGGTCCGCCATCGCCGCGAGCAGGAGCCGGCCACCTTCGGAGCCCAGCCGCCCCAGCGTGCCCAGCACATCCCGCAGCAGCCGGTCCTCGCGGGCGACCTCCGCCACCCGCACGGCGAGCGAGGCCTCACCCAGCGCCGCCACCGCGAGCAGCGCGCCCGAGCGCACCGCCACGTCCTCCGCCTCCAGCGCCTGCTCCAGCCGCGACACCGCGTCCGGCAGGCGCCGGAGCGCCGCGACGATGACGGCCTCCAGCTCACAGCGACGCGACGCCTCCACCAGCGAGGCCTGCGTGCCCAGCGCCGCCAGGGCGGCCTCGCGAATCGAGCGCGCGTCCGACGACAGGCCCTGACACAGCCGCTCCGTGGCGGCCACCTGGGGGATGAGCCCCAGCACGCGGAAGGCGCTGCGCCGCAGCTTCGCGTCGTCCAGCAGCGCCACCACCACGGGCAGGGGCGGAGGGCGACGCAGGAGCGCCAGGCCCTCCAGCGAGGACAGGCGCAGCAGCGGCTCCGCGTCACCGAGCAGCCGCGACAGCGCGCGCGCCGCGTGCTCCCCGCCCACGCGCCCCAGCGCTTCCGACACCGCCACGCGCACGTTCAGGTCCGGGTCCTCCAGCGCCTGGACGAGCGGCAGCTCCGCGGCACCGAGCCCCAGTTGCCCGAGGATGTCCGCGGCGAACTTGCGCTGGTCCGGGTCCACGTGGCCCAAGAGCTTCACCAGCGGCGCGAGCGCGGCGGGGCCCAGGCCGGAGAGGGCCTCCGCCGCGGCGTTGCGCGCGCCCGTCTCGCCGCGCTCGCCCAGCACGGCGACGAGCCGGGAGGCCACCTGCTCGGGGGGCGTCAGCCGCTGCAGGCCCGTCGCCGCCGCGTGCCGCACGCGCCAGCTCTCGTCGTGCAGGCCGGTGACGAGCACGTCGAGGATGCCCTCTGCTCGCGGGTCCAGCTCCTGGAGCGCGCGGTAGCGCTCCTCCTCCGCGGGGAAGACGGGCAGGTGGCTCATTCGAAGACCCGGTCGGACCCTTCCTGCGCGTAGAACCAGAGGGCGTAGATGCCCAGGCACGTGCCCAGCGGGAAGTTCGCCAGGTTCAGGATTCCCAGCACCAGCGCCAGCACCCGCGACCACGCGCGCCGCTTCAACAAGCCGATGCCCGTGAAGAGCCCCGGCAGGCAGTACACCAGGACACAGACGCTCACGCCGCCGCCGAACCACCAGAAGTCGGCGCGGTCCTTGGCCGAAGCGGAGTCGCTGATGATGCCCAGCCCCATGACCGTGAAGAAGAGCATCGCGCCGACGCCCACCAGCACCGTCAAGCCGTTCACCACCAGGAAGCTGATGCCGAGGATGCGGCGGTGGTTGTCCAGGTCACTGCGAGGCATGGCCCTTCCCTTCACGTGTCATCGCGCCGGACGAACCGCCTCGCGCTCCAGCTCCGCGCGCAACAGCGCCTTCAAGTCCAGCAACAGTCGCAACCGGTCCGGTGGACCACACACCCCCACGACGAAGGGCGAGCGCCCCGCCACCGTCAACGCGGGCGCGGGCTTGATATCACCCCGACGCGCGCGCAGCACCTCCGCCACACGCTCCACCTTCACCGCCACCCGCCGCGGGCCCAGCCTGCAGACCAACAGCCGCGCCTTGCGCGACTCCACCGAGGGCTGCCCCTGCAACCGCCCGCGCAGGTCCACCACCGGCAGGATGACGCCGCGCAGGTGCAGCACGCCTTCGACGAACGAGGGCGCGTGGGGGATGGGTGTCACGCGCTGGAGCGGCAGCACCTCCTCCACGCGCTGGATGTCGAGCGCGTATTCGTCGTCGCCGACGAAGAAGGCGCACAGCTGCACCGGCGAGTCCGGGTGTCCCGCGGGCGCCTCGGGCACCCCGGAAGGATGATGCGCCAGCAGGTTGACGGAGTCCTTCATGACGCCAGCGCCTGTTCGGGGTCCAGGAGGATGAACAGCGAGGGTCCGCGTCGACCGATGGCCACCACGCAGTCACGGTCTCCGATTCGGAGGCTCGGCGGTGGCGGCTCCAACATGGAGGGCTTGAGCTTCACCACGCCGCTGACGCCGTCCACCCACACACCCGCGGGCCCCGTCTGCGTGCGCAGCACGAGGATGCGTGCGTCTCGCGGCGGCATGGGCGCGTCGGGGCCGGCGACCAGCGGCGTGCGTTCCGCGAGGCCCAGGCGCACCTTGATGTCGTACGCGGGCAGCAGCTCACCGCGCAGGTTCAGCACGCCCAGCAGGTGGGGCTCGGCCCTGGGAATCTCCGTCAGCGGCGGCACCTTGGCGATCTCACGCACCGCGCGGATGGGCACCGCGTAGCACTCTCCCTCCAGGCGGAAGGCGAGGTACTCCTCGGGGACCTCCTCGGGCGTGACGGAGGCCACACCGTCGCTGCCGGCGGCGAAGTCCTGCAGCCCGCTGACGTCCTCGTCCGGACGGAAGAAGAAGTCGTCGAGCAGTTCGGCGAACCGGGACACGGCTCGCGAGGATAGCAGCCGGCCGCGCCTGACGTCAGGCCCGCCTTCGCTCCAGGGCCAGCCCGTCTTCCAGCAGCGCGCCGACATCCAGCACCAGCACGGGAGTCCGGTTTCCCAGGTCCGTGGCGCCGGAGATGCCCCGGACCGATTGCAGCCGGCCGCCCAGGGGCTTGGTGACGATGTCCTGCTGCCCGTGCAGCTCGTCCACGGCGATGCCCAGCCGCTCCTGCGCCAGGCCCACCACCACCACGAAGTAGCGGCTCACCGGCCGCTCGGGCAGACCGAACAGGCGCGACAGGCGCACGAAGGGGAGCGTCTGTCCGCGCAGGTCCAGCACCTCGCGCCGCTCCACGGTGCGAATCTCGCGGGGCTGCACGGAGAGGATTTCGAGCACGCTGTTGAGGGGAACCGCGTACGTGCGCGCGCTCACGCCCACGACCAGCGCGCGGATGATGGCCAGCGTGACGGGCAGCGTCAGGTGGAAGGCGGTGCCCTTCCCGCGCTCGCTCCACACGTCGATGATGCCGGAGAGGTTGCCCAGGTTGTTCTTCACCACGTCCAGGCCCACGCCCCGGCCGGACAGCTCGGACACGCTGCGCGCGGTGGAGAAGCCCGGCAGGAAGATGAGGTTGAGCAGCTCGCGGCGGCCCATCTCCTCGGCCTGCGCGAAGGTGATGAGGCCGCGGGTCAGCGCCACCTCGCGCACGCGCAGCTCGTCGATGCCCGCGCCGTCGTCGCTCACCTCGATGACGACGTGGTTGCCCTTCTGCACCGCGCGCAGCGCCACCACCGCGCGGCGGGACTTGCCCGCGGCCAGTCGCGCGTCGGGCGACTCCACGCCGTGGTCGATGGCGTTGCGGATGAGGTGCATGAGCGGGTCGCTCAGCTCCTCGACGATGAGCTTGTCGAGCTCCACCTCGCCGCCGCTGATGACGAAGTCGATCTCCTTGCCTGCCTCACGGGTGATGCGACGCACGAGGCGGGCCAGCTTGTCGAAGACCTGGCCCACGGGGACCATGCGCGCCTCGAGCAGGCCCTCCTGGAGCGCCTCCAGCTTGCGCTCCAGGCCCCGCGTCTCGCGCGCCAGCTCCTGACCGAACAGCTTCGACAGGGGCACCACGCCATCCTGCCGCGCGGACTCGGCGAGCCGCTGGAGGTTGGCCTTGATGAGCAGGAGCTCGCCCACCATGTTGATGAGGCCATCCAGCTTGCCGATGTCGACGCGCACCGTCTGCGTCAACGAGCGCAGCGACGGCTCCGGCGCGGCGGCGGCCACGGTTGTCGGCGGTGCCGAGGCCGGGGCTTCGGCGGAGGTCGATACCGCGCGCACGGGAGCGCGGCCTCCGGGGCCCTGGAGGTACGTCACGAGCGACGGCCCGGTGGTGCCCGAACCGCCCTGGGGCGATGGTCCGCCGCCCGGGCCCGTCGACGGGGAACGCAGGCCCGAGGGGAAGACGCCCGAGCTCGCGACGGTCGCGCTCCATGCCGCGGAGGGTGCCCCGGGGCCGCGCGCCCCAGCCGCGAGTCCCGGGTCCACGGACGGATTCGCGCCCGTGAAGGTCCCCGACAGGTGCGCGGCGGAAGCGACGCCCTCCGCACCCGCGCCCATCGGATACGTGCCCGACAGGGGAGAGGAGGGAGCGCCCATGCCCGGCACTTGTGCCGAGGGATTCGCGCCGCTGGCGCCCTGCCCCATCGAGTGCATGCCCGGCATCTGTGGCGAGGCACTCGCGCCCCCAGCGCCCTGCCCCATCGGAGATGCGCCCGTCAGGGACGTGGACGAGGCACCACCAGCGCCCTGCCCCATCCCCGCGCTCTCACGCCCGGCGTCGCCCCGCGCCACCCCAGGCCCTTGCTCCGTGAGCGGCAGCGACGGCTGTCGCCCTTCCGCCGCCCCCTTCGCGCCGCGCTTCTTCCCACCGCGCTTCGGCGCGGGCGTCGCCACCCCGGGACTCTCGGGGCGCGTGCCCGGCGGCTCCACGACGATGGCGGGCGGCTCGACCACCCGGGCCAGCACCTCCGCCGAGTGGGCCGTCGCGGGCACGCCCAAGGGCCTCACGTTGAGGGGCGCCAGCTCCGCGGGCGTCCCACTCAACCCGGACTCCAGCTCCGTCACCGACACCTGCGTGCCGAAGATGAGGTCGAACGCGATGCCGTGCGCCCCACCCGGCCGCGCGGACGGCAGCGTGCTGATGACCTCGCCCAGCGGCTTGAGCCGCGTGTTCAGGTCCGCCAGCCCCTTGTCGAAGTCCGACAGGTCGAACGCCGCGCGCACGCGCCACAGCGCCACGCCCCGCCGCACGTTCTCCCGGAGCCGGTGCTCCTCGTACTCGGTGAAGACCGAGCGCACCTGCGCTTCCAGCTCCAGCCGCTCCAGCGGGTCCTCGTCCCGCGCGACGGGCGCCTCGCCCAGGCGGATCAACCGCTCCGCCATGCCCTCCACGCGCCGGCTCAGCGCGTCCGTCTCCGAACCCCGCGCCGTCTCCGCCAGCAGCGACTGGAACGCATCCAGCGCTTCAATCAGCGTGTCGAGCACCGCGTCGTCCAACAGCAGCTTGCCCAGCCGCAGCCGGTCGAGCAGGTCCTCCGTCCCATGCGCCAGCCGGGAGATGCGCTCCTGACCGAACAGCCCCGCCAGCCCCTTGAGCGAGTGCGCCGCGCGGAAGATGCCGTTGACCCGCTCCGGGTCCGCCTCCTGGCCGCGCCGCTCGTCCAGCACCAGCAGGTCCTTGCCGAGCGCCTCGAGAATCTCGGTCGCCTCGGCCACGAACTCGGCCAGGGCCTTGCTCGGGGGACTCACGGCAGCTTCAGGTACCGGCGCAAGAGCCCCTCGAGGCTGCCGGGCTGGAACGGTTTGACCAGGTACTCCGCCGCCCCCAACGCCATGCCCCGCTCGCGGTCCTGCTCCCGCCCCTCCGTGGTGATGATGAAGAGCGGCACGTCGCGGTAGTTGGGGTTCTTCTTGACGAAGTTGATGAGCTCCAGCCCGTTGATGTCGGGCATGTTGATGTCGGTGATGATGAGGTCGAAGCGGTGCCGCGGCAGCAGCTTCAGCGCCTCGAAGCCGCTGGAGGTGACGACGGCCTCGATGCCCTCCACCGCCTCCACCGTCGACGCGATGTATTCGCGCGACGCCTTGGAGTCCTCGACAATCAACACCTTGACACGCATGCGTGCACGCCCCGGACGGTCCCCCGATGCTAACAGAAGGCCTGCCCGGTCGCCGAGCTTCAGCCCTTCCTGCCTGGTAGGAGCCGGACGAGCCCCTTGTCCGTCAGGAGGGCCACCCGTCCACCCTTGAACGCGGGCAGGAAGCCCTTCTGGAAGGCCTCCGCCCGCGCCGCGTCATCCAGCGAACCGCCGCCGGGGATTTCCAGCGCCACCGACGCCACCTTGGCCCGGCTGAGCACCTTGCCCGCCCCGGCCAGCGCCTCGTGGAGCCCTTCGGCGTCCAGCGCCTTCCGGGCCCCCAGGCCCACGACGAAGATGCGCGGCACCTCCAGCTTCCCGTCCGCGGGCAACAGCAGCCAGTCGTCCTTCACGCCGGAGAAGAAGCCGCCCTTGAGCACCCGCGACAACGCACCGCACAGGCGCCAGTCCACGTAGCCCGCGGTGGCCGGCAACGGGCGATCATCCTCGGCCACGAACAGGCACAGGGCGTCCACGCCGGTCAGCGAGTCCAGCCCCTCCATCCCGATGTCGTGCGTCGTCGTCTGGCTCACCGCGGATGCTCCTCGGCTTGGGGACTTCAGTCCTTCTTGAGCGCCACCGCCACCCGGTCCAACAGGCCGTTGACGAACGCGCTGGACTCCTCCGTCCCGAAGTTCTTCCCCAGCTCCACCGCCTCGTTGATGGTGACCTTGCGGGGGATGTCCGGACGGTACTTCAGCTCGAAGATGCCCACGCGCAGCACGTTGCGGTCGATGCGGGACATGCGGTCCAGCCGCCAGTTGTGGCTGTGCGACTCGATGAGCCGGTCGATCTCCGCGCGGTGGCCCTGCACGCCGTCCACCAGCTCGCGGGCGAACTTCACCGCGTCCGGATCCCGCTTCTGCTCCTCGGCCTCGGCGGAGGCCGTCCACGCCGACTCCAGCGCCTCGTACACCGACGTCCCCGGCGCCATCTCCAGCTGGTAGAGCGCCTGCAACGCCCGCTCACGTCCCGTTCTGCGCGCGCCCATGGACTACCCCTTCCTCGCGTCGAGCGCGGGGATGCGCGCGTACAGGTTCACCATCTCGATGCAGGCCAGCGTGGCCTCGGCGCCCTTGTTGCCCGCCTTCACGCCCGCCCGGTCGATGGCCTGCTCCACCGTGTCGGTGGTGAGCACGCCGAACGTCACGGACGTCGCGGGGTTGGCCGCCGCCGCGTTGAAGGCCACCGCGCCGATGCCCTTGGCGCACTCGCCGGCTACGTAGTCGAAGTGGGGCGTGCCGCCGCGGATGACGGCGCCCAGGGCGATGACGCCCACGTACTGACGCGACTCCGTCACGCGGCGCACCAGCCCGGGCAGCTCGTACGTGCCGGGGCAGCGGTACACGTCCACGTCCGCGTCGGCCACGCCGTGGCGCACCAGCGTGTCCACGGCGCCCTTGGCCAGCTCCTCGGTGATGAAGCCATTGAAGCGGGCAACGCAGATGGCGAAGCGGCCCTTGGGGGGGAGGAAGTCACCTTCGATGTAGCGAGGCATGCGGGGCTTCCTACACCACCCGCGCCCCCGCCGTCGCCTGCTACGGCGTGCCGAAGCCCGCCGCCCGGACGGCCGCCTCCGTCACCCCTCCCGGGGAAGCACCCACCTGCCCGCGCTGGAGCGAGAACAGCCGGGCCACGTACTTGCCAATCGGGTCCGCCTCCAGGTTGACCCGGGCCCCCACCGCCTTGGCCCGCAGGGTGGTGCGCTCCTGCGTCTCCGGAATCAGCTGCACCCCGAAGCGGTCCGCCCCCACGCTGTTGACCGTCAGACTGATGCCGTCGATGGCCACCGAGCCCTTCTCGATGAAGTACGGCGCCAGGGACTCGGGCAGGCCGAACACCATCACCCACGAGCCGCCTTCCGGGTAGGTCTCCAGCACCGAGCTGACCTGGTCCACGTGCCCGGAGACCAGGTGCCCGCCCAGCCGGTCCCCCAGCGCCAGCGCCCGCTCCAGGTTGACCCGGTCCCCGGGCCGCACCCCGTCCAGCGTGGTGCGCCGGAGGGACTCGGGCGCCACCTGCACCCGGAAGGTGTCCCCGGAGAGCTCCACCACCGTGAGGCACGCGCCGTCCACGGCGATCGACTCGCCCAGCGCGAAGCCCGAGGCCCCCAGCGCCGTGCGAATCCACAAGTCCGTCATCCCACCTGGGATGACGCGCTCCACCCTGCCGATGTCCTGAATGAGCCCGGTGAACATGATGCCCAGGCTTATAACGAACGGCCCCGCGGGTCGCCCTCGTCCGGCGCGCCGATGTGTCCGTCATTCACCGACACCATGCGCCCCGCTGATGGACGCGAGGTGTCTAGAGCAGCGCCTGGAGCAGGATGTCCGGGCCGTGCTGCTCGAAGGTGAGGTCCTTCACCGCGAGCGCCTGGGCCATCTCCTTCACGCCCAGGTCCCCAGCCCACGACATGCCCTCGCGGCCGAGCAGCTTGGGCGCCAGGAACAGCGCCAGCTCGTCCGCCAGCTTCTCGCGCAGGAAGGAGCCGTACATCTCCGCGCCGCCCTCCACGAGCACGTGGTTGTGGCCGGAGCGGGCGAGCCGGCGCAGGAGCGCCTTCAGGTCCACCCGGTCCGCCTTGGGGCGCACCTGCCACACCTCCACGCCCTGGGCGAGGAAGCGCCGGGCCTTGCGGCCCTCCGGGTCCTCCAGCGTGGCGATGATGGTGCGCGCGGAGCTCTTCTGGTTGAAGACGGTGTAGCGCGGCGACAGGCGCAGCCGGCTGTCCACCACCACGCGCAGCGCGTCCTTGCCTCCGCCGCCGGGCAGCCGCGTGGTGAGCTTGGGGTCGTCGTGGCGCACGGTGTTGGCGCCCACCAGGATGACGTCCACGGAGTCGCGCAGCCGGTGGACCCACTCGCGCGCCTTCTCGCCCGTCACCCAGCGCGAGTCCCCCGTGGCCGTGGCCAGCTTGCCATCCAGCGTGGCCGCGGCCTTGAGCGTCACCCAGGGCATGCCCGTGCGGATGAGCTTGAAGAAGGGCCGGTTGAGCTTGTCGGCCTCCGCCTGGAGCACGCCGGTGACGACCTTCACGCCCGCGCGGCGCATGCGCGCCACACCCTTGCCGCTCACCTTGGGGTTGGGGTCCGCCGAGCCGCAGAAGACGCGGCGCACGCCCGCCTCGATGATGGCCAGGCTGCACGGCGGCGTGCGGCCGTAGTGGTCGCACGGCTCCAGCGTGGAGTAGAGGTCCGCGCCCCGCGCCTTGGCGCCGGCGGCCTCCAGCGCCACCACCTCCGCGTGCGCCGTGCCCGCCTTCTTGTGATAGCCGCGGGCGATGATGCGGCCGCCCTTCACCAGCACCGCGCCCACCACCGGGTTGGGGCTGGTGCGGCCCAGGCCCTTGGCGGCCTCCTCCAGGGCGATGCGCATGAAGAACTCGGCCACCGCGCGGTCGAAGTCCGCCGCCCGCTTCGCCCGGGGCGCCCTCGTGGCTTCGAGCTTTGCCCGCGTGAGCAGCCTCATCCGTTCTCCTTCAACTTCCCTGGCCCGGGAGGAGCGGCGGCTTCGCCTTGCGCTCTCGCTGCTGGTCCTCGAGCAGGTCCTTCAGCTCGTGCATGAACTCGGAGATGTCGCGGAAGCTGCGGTACACGGAGGCGAAGCGCACGTAGGCCACCTCGTCCATCTCCTGCAGCCGGCGCATGACCTCCTCGCCGATGACGGACGAGTTGATCTCCTTCTCGCCCGTGCCCTGCAAGAGCCGCTCGATGGCCACCACCGTCTCCTCCAGCTTGTCGGCGGAGACGGGGCGCTTCTCGCAGGCCTTCTTCAGGCCGCTGACGATCTTCTCGCGGTCGAACGCCTCCCTCCGGCCGTCCTTCTTCACGATGAGCGGGTAGAGCTCCTCCACCCGCTCGTACGTCGTGAAGCGGCGCTTGCAGGCCAGACACTCGCGGCGCCGCCGGATGACGGAGCCCTCATGTGACTCTCTCGAGTCGATGACCTTGTTTTCGGCATCCTGGCAGAACGGGCAACGCATGGAGGCGGGAGGGAAGCTCCTGTCGGCGAACGAGCGGCGAGCTACTTCAGACGCGAGGCGTACAGCGGGAAGCTCTGGGCCAGCTCCTTCACCTGCCCGCGGATGCGCGCGAGCGCGGCGTCGTCCTGGGCCGCGTCCAGCGCGGCGCCGATGAGCTTGCCCACCGTGGCCATCTGGGCCTCGCGCATGCCGCGCGTGGTGATGGCGGGCGTGCCCACCCGGACGCCGGAGGTCACCATCGGCTTCTCCGGGTCGAACGGAATCATGTTCTTGTTCACGGTGATGCCCGCCTTGTCGAGCACCGCCTCGGCCACCTTGCCCGTCAGCTTCTTGGGCCGCAGGTCCACCAGCATCAGGTGGTTGTCGGTGCCGCCGGACGTCAGCCGCAGGCCCGCGGACAGCAGCGCCTCCGCCAGAGCGCTCGCGTTGGCGACGATCTGCTTCTGGTACGCCTTGTACTCCGGCGTCAGCGCCTCGCGCAGGGCCACGGCCTTGCCGGCGATGACGTGCATCAGCGGGCCACCCTGGATGCCGGGGAAGATCTGGCTGTTGATGGACTTCGCGTACGGCTCCTTGCCCATCACCAGGCCGCCGCGCGGGCCGCGCAGCGTCTTGTGCGTGGTGGTGGTGACGATGTCCGCGAAGGGCACCGGCGAGGGGTGCACGCCCGCGGCGACCAGGCCCGCGATGTGCGCCATGTCCACCATCATGGAGGCGCCCGCCTCGTCGGCGATCTCCCGGAACTTCGCGAAGTCGAGCGTGCGCGGGTAGGCGCTGGCGCCCACGACGATGACCTTCGGCTTGTGCTCCAGGGCCAGCTGCCGCACCTGGGCGAAGTCGATGGTCTCCGTGTCGCGCGTCAGGCCGTAGTGGACGACCTTGTAGAGCTTGCCGGAGAAGTTGAACGTGGCGCCGTGGGTGAGGTGGCCGCCGGAGTTCAGGTCCAGGGACAGCAGGGTGTCACCGGGCTTCATCAGCGCCATGTACGCGCCCATGTTCGCCTGGCTGCCCGAGTGCGCCTGCACGTTGACGAAGTCCGCGCCGAACAGCTGCCTGGCGCGGTCGATGGCGAGGTTCTCCACCACGTCCACCACCTCGCAGCCGCCGTAGTAGCGCTTGCCGGGGTAGCCCTCCGCGTACTTGTTGGTGAGCACCGAGCCCACCGCCTCCATCACCGCGGGGCTGACGAAGTTCTCCGAGGCGATCAGCTCCAGGCCTTGCTCCTGGCGCTCGGTCTCATGACGCACGGCCTGGGCAATCTCGGGGTCCACCTCGGCCAGAGTGCGGGTGTTCTCCATGGCTGATCTCCTCACGACGACGGGTACTGCGAAGGCCGCTAGCCCTGGGACTCGGCCTCGCGAATCTTCTGCACGCGGCGCTCGTGGCGACCGCCCTCGAACGCCGTGCCGAGGAACGCCTCCAGGATGGCCCGGCCCACGCCGGCCCCCACCACGCGCTGGCCCAGGCACAGCACGTTGGCGTCATTGTGGGCCCGCGCCATCCGGGCCTCGAACTCCGTGGTGCACAGGGCCGCTCGCACGCCCCTGTGCTTGTTGGCGACGATGCTCATGCCGATGCCGGTGCCACACACCAGCACGCCCAGCGTGGCCTCGCCGGACGTCACCGCCTTCGCCACGCGCGCGGCGAAGTCCGGGTAGTCCACCGAGTCCCGGGCGAAGGGCCCCACGTCCTCGTGGGCCACCTTCCGCTCCTGGAGCGCCGCCACCAACTCCTGGCGGAGCTCCAGGCCCGCGTGGTCCGAAGCGAGAATGACTTTCACGCGGGGTCTCCTCGCTTCCCGTTACTGGAAGCGCTTGAACAGCAGCACCGCGTTGGTGCCGCCGAAGCCGAACGAGTTGCTCATCACCGCGTCCACCCGGAGCTCGCGCGCCTGGTTGGGCACGTAGTCCAGGTCGCACTCGGGGTCGGGCGTCGTCTGGTTGATGGTGGGAGGCAGGATGTTGCGCGACAAGGCCAGCGCGCTCACCACGCCCTCGTAGCCACCCGCCGCGCCGAGCATGTGGCCCGTCATGGACTTGGTGGACGACACCGCCACCTTGCGGGCGTGGTCGCCGAACACCGCCTTGATGGCCTTGGTCTCGTTCGCGTCGTTGAAGGGCGTGGAGGTGCCGTGCGCGTTGATGTAGCCCACGTCCTCCGGGTTCATCCCCGCCGACTGGAGCGCCAGCCGCATGCAGCGCGCCGCGCCCTCGCCTTCCGGCGCCGGCTGCGTCACGTGGTACGCGTCCGAGTTGGCGCCGTAGCCCACCAGCTCCGCGAGGATCTTCGCGCCGCGCTTCTTGGCGGCCTCCATCTCCTCGAGCACCAGCATGCCCGCGCCCTCGCCCATGACGAACCCGTCCCGGTCCTTGTCGAACGGACGGCTGGCCGCCGCCGGGTCGTCATTGCGCGTGGACAGCGCCTTCATCACCGAGAAGCCACCCAGCCCCAGCGGGGTGATGGCCGCCTCGGCGCCGCCGGCGATGGCCGCGTCCGTCTCGCCCAGCTTGATGGACTTCCAGGCCTCGCCGATGGCGTGGGCGCTGGTGGCGCAGGCGGACACCGGAGCCCAGTTGGGCCCCTTGCAGTTGTAGCGCATGGAGATGAGCCCAGGCGCCATGTTGACGATCATCTGGATGATGAAGAAGGGCGACAGCCGGTCGAACCCCTTCTCCAGGCCCTTGCGGTGCTGCTCCTCCAGGGAGGAGATGCCGCCGATGCCCGAGCCCACGATGACGCCCACGCGCTCCGGCACATAGCCGTGCGGCGCGTCCGGGCCCACCGGCAGCCCAGACTCCTCCACCGCCATCGCCGCGGCGGCCATGGCGTACTGCGCGTAGAGGTCCATGCGGCGCACTTCGCGCTTGTCGATGAACTTCTCCGGCTCGAAGTCCCGGACCTCGCCGGCGATTCGCGTGTCGATCTTCTTGGGGTCGAAGCGGGTGACGAGGGAAATGCCTGAAGTGCCAGCAAGCAGCGCCTGCCAGTTCTTCTCGGTTCCTGTGCCCAGTGCCGAGATGAGCCCGGTACCGGTGATGACGACTCGACGGTGTGACACGGTCCTCTCCGGTGGCGCCTGAGACGCCGGGGACGCCGCGCTTCAACGCGGCGTCACCCCGCCCCCCGGCACGCTGTGTGCTGTCTACTTCTTGTGGTCGGTGACGTACTTGATGGCGTCGCCAACGGTCTTGATGTTCTCGGCCTCCTCGTCGGGAATCTCGACCTCGAACTCCTCTTCCATCGCCATCACGAGCTCGACGATGTCGAGGCTGTCGGCGCCAAGGTCCTCGATGAAGGACGACTCGGGCTTGATCTCGTCCTCTCCCACGCCGAGCTGGTCGGCGATGATGTTCTTGACCTTGGCCTCAATAGCGGACGTCGACATAATGCTGAACCCTCCAGGAACCAGATGTAGGCCCGGAAGGCTTCCCGAGCCCTGTCGAAAGCCGGCGCGGTATATCCCACGCCCGCTGGCAATCCAACCTTGGGTTACATGTACATGCCGCCGTTGACCTTGAGGACCTCGCCGGTGATGTAGGAGGAAGCGTCACCTGAGAGGAAGAGGACGGCCTGGGCCACCTCCTCCGGGCTGCCCAGCCTCCCCAGCGGGATGCCCTCCACCATCTTCTGGCGCAGCTCGTCGTTCAGGTGGGCCGTCATGTCCGTGCTGATGAAGCCGGGCGAAACGGCATTGACCCGGATGCCCCGGCTGGAAAGCTCCTTGGCCACCGTCTTCGTCAGGCCCACGAGGCCCGCCTTGGCCGCCGAATAGGCCGACTGGCCGGGGTTGCCCATGTCGCCCACGACGGAGGTGACGTTGACGATGGCGCCCGAGCGCTGCTTCATCATGGGCCGGCTGGCGGCCCGGATGAGGGCGAAGGGGCCGCGCAGGTTGGCGTCGAGCTGCTTGTCCCAGTCGTCGTCCTTCACCCGCATGACCAGGCCGTCCACGGCCATGCCCGCGTTGTTGACGAGCACGTCCAGCCGGCCGTGGTTCTTGACGATGCCCTCGATGGCGGCGGCGCACGCGGCGGTGTCAGACACATCGAAGCGCACGGACTCCGCCTTGGCGCCGGCGGCGGTGAGCATCCCCACCGTCTCCTGGGCCGCGGCCTCGTTGCCCGCGTAGCTGATGATGACCGTGGAGGCGCCCGCCTTGGCGAACGCCACCGCGCACGCCCGGCCGATGCCGCGCGAGCCACCCGTCACCAGCACCACCTTGTCCTTGAAGCTCATGCGCTCACCCCAGCGCCGCGAGCACCTTCTCCAGGCTCGCGGCGTCCTCGACGTTGAAGGTTTCGATGTCCTTGGTGATGCGCTTGACCAGCCCGCACAGCACCTTGCCCGGCCCCAGCTCCACCACGCGCGTGACGCCCTCGGCCTTGAGCGCCTCCACGCATTCAATCCACCGCACCGGCGCGCTCACCTGCTCGAGCAGGAGCGGCACCACGCGGGACACGTCCTGGTTGGGCCGCGCCTCCACGTTCGTCACCACCGGCACCGCCGGCGCCGACAGCTTCACGCCGCCCAGCACCGCCGCCAGCCGGGGCTTCACCGGCTCCATCAGCGCGCAGTGGAAGGGCGCGGAGACGGGCAGCGGCATCACCCGCTTGGCGCCGGCCTCCTTGCACTTGACGCCCGCGCGCTCCACCGCCGCCGCGTCGCCGGCAATCACCGTCTGCTCGGGCGAGTTGTAGTTGGCCGGCGACACCACCTGGCCTTCCGCCGCCGCGTCACACGCCGCCTTCACCTTGGCCGGCTCCAGCCCCAGCACCGCCGCCATGGCGCCCACGCCCGCGGGCACCGCCTCCTGCATGAAGCTGCCGCGCGCGCGCACGGCCCGGGCCGCGTCGCCCAGCGACATGGCGCCCGCGGCCACCAGCGCGGAGTACTCGCCCAGCGAGTGGCCGGCCACGAAGGCCGCCTGGGGACCACGCTTCGCGAACACCGCGTGCGCCGCCACCGACACCGTCAGGATGGCCGGCTGGGTGTTGGCCGTGAGCTTCAGCGCGTCTTCTGGTCCCTCGAAGCAGAGCTTGGAGAGCGACTCTCCGAGCGCGTCGTCCGCGGCCTCGAAGACGGCGCGGGCCTCGGGGAACTTCTCGAAGAGGTCCTTGCCCATCCCGACGGCCTGGCTGCCCTGCCCGGGAAACACGAATGCGACCTTCGCCATGTGCGGTCTCTGCCTCCTGATACGTCCAAATCCGTCCTGTGACATCGGGCGCCTTCGCGCCGACATCCCCCGGTCCACGGCCCGCCGCCGGGAAGCACTCACCCGACGTCACGGGTCGTGGGGCGCGTCCTGTCTCCAGCCGGTCCTGACGTCACCTCGAGGAGACTCGTCGCAGCCCAATGCCCAGGCGTCCGCTCTCTAATCGGAAACCGATTGCTCTGTCCCCTTTTTTCCCCTCGGGTGGGCAGGCAGCCAGGACGCGGCACGGGCGATGCAACGCGTCAACTCCTCCTGCAGTCCGGCCTGGGCGGTGGCCAGCGCGGCCCCCAGCGCGTTGTGGATGGCGCGTGGGGACGAGCGGCCATGGGCCACGATGCCCACCCCGTGCAGGCCCAGGAGCGGAGCCCCGCCGACCTCGGCGTAGTCCACCATCTTGCGCAGGCCCGCCAGGGCGGGCTGGAGCAGCATCGCGCCCAGCTTCTCCGACAGGCCGCCCCGCTTCTCGATGGCCTGCCGCAACAGGCCGATGACGCCCATGCCCACGCCCTCGGATGTCTTGAGGACGACATTCCCGGTGAAGCCGTCCGTCACCACCACCTGCACGTCGCCGGAGAACAGGTCCTTGCCCTCGACGTAGCCGGCGAAGTCCAGGTCCGACTGGCGCAAGAGCTCGCTCGCCTCGCGCGTGAGGGGCGTCCCCTTGGAGGCCTCTTCTCCATTCGAGAGCACCGCCACCCGGGGGCGCGAGACGCCCATGCGAAGGCGCACGTAGGCCTCGCCCAGCACGGCGAACTGGGCCAGGTGCGAGGGCTTGCAGTCCACGTTGGCGCCGGCGTCCAGCAGCAGGCAGCGCCCGCCGCCCTTGAGCGCGGGGAAGAGCGCGGCCAGGGCCGGACGCTCCACGCCCGGCAGCCGCCCCAGCGTCATCAGTCCTCCCGCCATCACCGCGCCGGAGTTGCCCGCGGAGACGAGCGCGTCCGCGTGGCCGTCGCGCACCAGCTCGAAGCCCACGCGCAGCGACGAGTCGCGCTTGCGGCGGAAGGCCGTGGAGGCGTGGTCGTCCATCTCCACCACCTCCGAGGCGTGGTGCACCCGGAGGTTCGGCGGCGGCAGCCCCCGGCCCAGGTGGGGCGTCACCCGCGCGGTGTCCCCCACCAGGACGACCTGGTGCTCGGGGTGGGCGCGGGCGAAGAGCACGCCACCCTCCACCGGAGCGGCCGGGGCATGGTCTCCCCCCATCGCGTCCAGGACCAGCCTCATCCCTGCCGTCCCCTCGTCTGTGCGCGTGTCATGTCCCACCCGGCCCGCGCCTTCCGGGCGCGAGGCGGCGCGCAGGAGACCAGGAACCTCCCAGGGGGGCAACGAATCGCTGGCCCCGCCACGTGGGGTGGGAGCAGGTGGGCGACAGCCTGGGAGACGCTCCGCATCGGGGCCCCGCACCAGGGGTGAGGTCGGCCGGGTGGGCGGCGTGGATCCGCGGGTCCATGGGGCCGCGGATGATCCGCGCAGGAGCGATGAATGGGACGAACGCCACCGACGTTGTCGGGACGCGCCCCATGGGGTATCGGTGGGGCGCTTTCGCAGTGGCGGAGCGGGAGATGGGCCCTGTCTTGCTATAGCATGACACGCTCATTGACTCGGACCTTGTGAGCCGCTAGGGTCCGCCGCCTTTCATGCCGGACGGGGAGTACGCGAGTTGATCGCGACCGCTTCCAGCCCGGCGTTGGACCGACATGTTGCGCAGGGAGCCGGGGACCCCGGCACAGCGCGTGAGACAGAGGTGAGCCGTGGGCGTCCCCAAGAAGCGTACTTCCAAGATGCGTCGTGACCGCCGTCGTGCGGCGAACAACAACCTGCGCACCGCGGTGCAGGTGACCAAGTGCCCGAACTGCAAGGAGCCGGTGATGCCTCACCGCGCCTGCACGTCCTGTGGCCAGTACAAGGGCCGCGAGCTGCTGCCCCAGGCCGAGGCCTGAGTCTGCCTCACTGACGCTCTCCTTCCCGGGAGCGTCGCTTCAGTGCGAAGGGCCGCGCCTCCTGCTTCCGGAGGTCGCGGCCCTTGCTCTTTTCACGACCCCGCCAACCGCGCGGGGCCGTGAGCACCCGCCCAGACTTCAGTTGTTGAGCTTGATGTCCTTGAGCTTCGCCAGCCGCGGGTCCACCGGCCGGGTGTCGCACTGGCACGTCGCCTCGTTGAGGTTGGTGCCGCACTGCGAGCACAGGCCCTTGCAGTCCTCCTTGCAGACGAGGTTCATCGGCAGCGCCAGCAGCAGCTGCTCGCGGAGGATGGGGTCCAGGTGGATGGTCTTCCCGTCGAAGAGCTCCTGGTCGGCGTCGTCCAGCTCGAACGAGCCGCCCGTCTCGCCCTGCTGCCGCTCCTTCTTCTCCATGGACTTCTCGTCGTCGTCCTTGAAGTCGTCGCCGCGGGCCAGCGACTCGGGCACCAGGTTCAGGGTGAAGGACACGGGCAGGGCCAGCTCCACGTCCTTCAGGCAGCGCTTGCAGGGGGCCGTCAGCTGGGCGGTGAACTTCCCCTCCAGCAGCACGCCGCCGCTCACCTTGCGCAGCGACGCCTTGAGCTGGGAGGCCCGCGTCGCTCGGAAGCCGGTCTCCTGGCCAGACGACTCGCCGTCCAGCGCGGCGCTCAGCAGCTCCTGCGCGATGGGCTCGTCCAGCTTCAGCCCGGACTCATGAATTTGTTCAACCTTTACGAGCATTTACGCGACTTCCCGGTCAAAATGGGGCGGGCAACATAGAAGGCGGACCCTCCAGCGTCAACACGCCCGGGTTCCACAGCACCGCGAAGATGTCACGCCGCCGTCACCACCGGTGGAGTGGCCTTCGTGGATCCTCCAGACAACGCTTTGCTAGGGTCGGTTTGATGCACAGGCATGATTCGCCGTCGCGGGTGGGGGCGCTCTTTCTCGTCGTGGGCCTCCTGGCGCCCCCCGGGTTGGCCCGTCCGCTCTTCCCCGCGCCCGTCCTCTCACAGCTCGGCCCCACCAGCCCTCAAATCGACCGCGCGCGCGAGCAGATCGACGACGGTGAGTTCGAGGAGGCCCGACGCACGCTCCAGGAAGGACTGGACGCGCCGGATGTGACGGACGACCAGCTGGTGGAGCTCTACCGCCTGCTCGGCCTCACGGCGCTCTACCTGGGCGACGAGCACCAGGCGCGCGAGGCCTACGAGAAGCTGCTCCAGGCCCGGCCCGACTACGAGCTGCCCCGCACGGCGCCGCCCAAGCTGCGCTCGCTCTACGCGCGCATCAAGGAGGACATCCGCAGCCGGCGCGTGCGCCCCGTCACCCTGGACGTGGACCCGATTCCGGACCCGCGCGGCGGAGAGCCCATCGTCGTGGAGGCCACCATCCAGGAGCTGGCGCTCGGCGCCCGCGCGCGGCTGTTCTACCGACGCGCCGGAGGCCAGGCGTACAACTCCGTCGACTTCGTGAAGGACCGCGGCGAGAAGGAGCGCTTCCGCGCCGTCGTCCCCGCCTACGACGTGCCCCTGGAGCCCGAGCCCTACGAGGTCGAGTACTACTTCGAGGTGGTGGACGCGGCGCAGCGCCGGCTGGCCGGCCGCGGTGACTCGTTCCAGCCGCTGCTCTTCCAGGTCGCCCCCGAGAAGGCCACGGCCACGGCCGCCGAGGCCTCCGAGGGCCGCCCCTGGTACAAGAGCCCCTGGCTCTGGGTGGCCGTGGGCGCGGTGGCCATCGGCGGCACCGCGGGCGTCGTCGCCCTCACCTCGTCCGAAGATCGCGGCCGCGTCCCCATCACCATCCGCGTGGACCCCTCCCAGCCATGAGCCTGCGCCTCCTGAACGTCCTGCCGCTCGCCGCCCTGCTCCTCGCGTGCGGTGATGCCCCCTCCTCCCACGCCGGCCGCTTCCCGCTGGACGTGACGATGTCGCGCGCGGTGGCCAACGAGGTCCACGCGCTCCAGGTGAGCGTGCTCAAGAACGGCTCGGGCCGAAGCTGCACGGAGCTGCAGCGCACCTGCCTCAACACGCAGGTGAAGCGCGAGGACCTCGTGATGCTGGAGGACTCGCGCGGCAACGAGGGCCGCGCGCTGCGCTTCACCGTGGACATGGCCGCCCTGGAGAACGGCGGCAGCCAGGCGCTCGAGGTGGACGTGCCGGTGGGGCGCGACTACGCGCTCGTCATCGAGGCCATCGCCGTGGGCTCGCCCTCGCGCTTCCTGGGCAGCTCCTGCAACTACCTGCAGGTGGTCAACTCCGGGAACAACGCGCCGGTGCTCGCCGCGCCGCTGGTGCTGACCGAGCAGTCCTGCGACCCGAGCATCGCCCCCTGAGCAGCCGTGCGCCCACGCTCCGGGCACAGCGCCGCCCACCGTCTTAAGAGGACGCCATGACGCGAATCCTGATCATCGAGGACGAGCAGGACCTCGCCGGCCTCGTCGAATACAACCTGCGGGCCGCCGGCTTCGAGACCGAGTCCGCCAACACGGGCGCCGGGGGCCTGGCCCGCGCGCGCGCCAACCCGCCGGACCTGCTGCTCTTGGACCTGATGCTGCCGGACATCGCGGGCGGCGAGGTGCTGCGGATGCTCAAGCAGGCCCCGGAGCTGCGCAAGACGTCCGTCATCATCGTCAGCGCCAAGGGCCAGGAGTCCGACCGCGTGCAGGGCCTGGAGCTGGGCGCGGACGACTACGTGGTGAAGCCCTTCTCCGTGCGCGAGCTGCTCCTGCGCGTCAAGGCGGTGCTGCGCCGGGGCGACGCCGACGAGGGGCCCGCGCAGGTGCTCGCCGCGGGCGACATCCTCCTGGACACCTCCCGCCACCAGGTGCGCGTGAAGAACGAGGAGGTCATCCTCACCGCGCTGGAGTTCCGCCTGCTGCGCACGCTCTTGGAGCGAAGCGACCGCGTGCAGACGCGCGAGGTGCTCCTGTCCGACGTCTGGGGCATCCAGGCCGAAATCCACACCCGCACCGTGGACACGCACATCAAGCGGCTGCGCGAGAAGCTCGGCCCCGCCGGTGACATCATCGAGACGGTGCGCGGCGTGGGCTACAAGCTCAGCCCTCCGTAGCCGACGAGCCCCCACGCGCCATGCCCCTGCGCTACACGCTGCTCCCCCTGCTCCTGCCCGCCACGGTGGTGGGCCTGCTCGTGGCCTCGCTCGGGACGCCGAGCGGCGCGGTGCCGGTGGCGCTCATCACCCTGGCCGGCTCGCTCATGGCGCTGGGGCTCAGCCGAGGCGCGCTGCAGCGCCAGCTGGACCGGCTGGAGCGCAGCACGCGCGGCCGCGCCGAGGGCGGCAACGGGCCCACGCCGGACCCGGACCGGCTGGAGGAGGTGGCGAGCCTGGAGGGCGCCATCGACTCGCTGCACGCGCGCCTGTCCGCGCGCAACACCGAGCTGAGCCAGGAGACGCGCACGCTCACCGCCGTGCTGGACAGCATGGCCGAGGGCGTCTGGGTGACGGACGCCGAGGGCACGGTGGTGCGCCACAACGACGCCTTGCGCGGCATCCTCCAGCCCGGCGCCTCCCTCGTCGGCCAGCGCCCCCTGGCCATCCTGCGCGATGACCAGCTCCATGACGCCGTCATGCGCGCCTGCCGCGAGGGCGCCTCCCGGCACCTGGAGCTGTCGCTCGAGGGGCTGTTCCCCCGCACGCTGTCCATCCGGGTGACGCCCCTGGGCAAGGACCTGCCGGGCAGCGCCGCCGTCTTCCACGACGTCACCGAGCTGCGCCGGCTGGAGAAGGTGCGCAAGGACTTCGTCGCCAACGTGTCCCACGAGCTGCGCACGCCCATCACCGCCATCCGCGGCTACGCCGAGACGCTCCAGGGCGGCGCGCTCGGGGACGCGAAGATGGCCCCACGCATGGTGGAAATCATCCACCGTCAGTCCGAGCGCCTCTCCGAGCTGGTGGAGGACCTGCTGGAGCTGTCACGGCTGGAGTCGCGCGAGGTGAACCTGAAACTCGGGGAAGTCTCGCTCGCCGAGGCCGCCGCCCGGGCCGCCGACACGGTGCGCCTGAAGGCCGAGGGCAAGGGCCACGTGGTTTCACTCCACGTCCCGGCGGGCCTGCGGGCGGTGGGAGACCCGCGCGCGGTGGAGCAGGTGCTGCTCAACCTCCTCGACAACGCGGTGAAGTACACGCCGGCGGGCGGGCGGGTGGACGTGGACGGAGCGTGCGAGGACGGTCGGTGCGTGGTGCGGGTGCGGGACACGGGGGTGGGCATCGAGCCGCGCCACCTGTCGCGAATCTTCGAGCGCTTCTACCGGGTGGACAAGGGTCGCAGCCGGGACATGGGCGGCACCGGGCTGGGGCTCTCCATCGTGAAACACCTGCTCCAGGCCATGGACGGCGAGGTCAAGGTCGAGAGCCAACCGAACGAGGGCAGCACCTTCACCATTTTTCTGCCCCAGGCGGCCCCCGCGCGGTCTGCGACGGGATAGGATGGCGCGACCATGCGGGTCGCCATCCTCGCGGACATTCACGGCAACCTCCCCGCCTGCGAGGCCGTGCTGGAGGACATCGAGCGCTCGGTGGCGCCCGACTTCATCGTCGCGGCCGGAGACCTGGCGCTGCGCGGCGCGCACCCTCGCGAGACGGTGGACCTCATCTTCGACCGCTGCGACTCCGTGCTGATGGGGAACACGGACTGCTACCTCGCCGGGAACTACCTGGGAGGTGCGTACCGGGAGCGGGACCACTGGAAGACGGAGCTGTTGCGCTGGACGCGGGAGCAGTTGGGCGAGGAGCACCTGCGCAAGCTGGGCGCCCTGCCCTTCTCCGTGCGCTACACGCCGCGCAAGGGGCAGGACCTCTTCGTGTGCCACGCCAACCCGCGCAACCTCGAGGAGTCGCTGGACCCCACGCTGGATGACGTGGCGGTGCGCCGCTACTTCGCCCACCTGGACGCGGCCGCGTGCGCCTTCGGCCACCTGCACTTCCCCTACCGCCGCCGCGTGGGCCGCATGCTCATCGCGGACGTGGCCAGCGCGGGCATCCCCCGTGACGGCGACCTGCGCCCCGCCTACGGCGTCTTCACGTACACGCCCAAGGGCTGGCGCGTGCAGATCCGCCGCGTGCGCTACCCGGTGCGCAAGGCCACCCAGGCGCTCACCGCGCGGCGCGTGCCGGGCGGGCCGCTGCTCATCCACAAGCTGGTGGAGGCACGCTACCGCCACCACCACGCGCTGATGGAGGCCGCGCGCCGCCACTCCGGCCTGCCGCCTCCGGGCCCCGTGCTGCGGCCCCCGCCGGGCGCGCCCGTCCGCAACGCGGCGGTGCCGCTGGAGGGCCGGGCGCCCCCGCAGGTGGACCCCACCTCCCTGCCCACGGACATGGATGGCACCGTCACGGACGCGGCGCCGCTGCCGCTGGATGTGTTGAACGACCTGGACGGCTGAGCTTTGTCGCCAGGGCGTTGCTTGAGTCCAAGCGCGCCGGGTGGTTGAGGGCAGGCCACCATGTCCCCACGCGAACTGCCCCTGCTGCTCGTCCGCCACGCCGAAGCCGAGGAGGCCCACGTGCTGGGCGACGAGGCCCGCGCGCTCACCCCCGAAGGCCGCGCGCTGTTCCGCCAGCACGCGCGCAAGCTCGCCCGCCTCACGCCGCTGCGCGGCATCCTCACCAGCCCCCTGGTGCGCGCCGTCCAGACGGCGGAGCTGCTCGCGGAGGCCCTGGGGCTGGCCCAGGTGGACGTCCACCCCGCGCTCCTGCCGAAGAAGGGCGCGGCGCGCCGCATCCTGAAGCTCGCCCACGCGCTGGGCCCGGGCTTCGCGCTGGTGGGCCACAACCCCTCGCTGGAGAAGGCGCTCGCGCTCGCGCTGGGCGACGACACCCGCGCCCCCGACAAGCTGCGCAAGGGCACCGCGGTGGCGCTGCGCGCCCTGGCCGACGACGGAGGCTACCAGCTCGAGTGGTGGGCCGCGCCGGGCCGCTCGCTCAAGCGCTACGACACGCAAGGCTGACGTCAGCCCTCCGCCGCGCCCACCAGGAAGGACACCAGCAGCAGCGTCAGCACGCACGTGGTGATGGCCACGTAGAGCCGGTCCCTCTGCTGCCGGAAGATGAGCAGCGACAGCGCCACACGCATCACCGGCACGGCCATCATCACCAGCAGGCCCGCCATCACGAAGGACTGCCCGCGCGCGGCCAGGGCGCCGGCCACCACGTCCGCCAGCCCATGCGGCACCGGGTGCGGCGCGGTGAGCCGCTCCAGCGCCTCCGACGACACCAGGTAGTCGGGGTGGCGAAAGAACGTCACCACCGTGCCCAGCGTCACCAGCGCCAGGCTGGCGAGCACGCCGTAGCGCAGCAGGTCGCTGATGAGCAGCTCCGCGCTCAGCGGGGCGTCCCCCGCGGGAGGCACCACCACCCCGCGGACCTCCACGCGGGGCTCGTTCGACGAAGGCTCGCTCATGACGTCCACCCCTTGCGCAGCATCTCGAAGGCCACCCACAGCAACACGCCCACGAAGAGCGCGCGCAGCCACGCGGCGTTCACCCGGGCCATCAGGTGCCGCGAGCCCAGCCACGCGCCCAACGTGACGCCCACGCACACGGGCCCCGCGATGAACGGGTCGATGTGGCCTCGCGCGAAGTACACGCCCGCGCTGGCCGCCGCCGTGACGCCAATCATGAAGTTGCTCGTCGCGGTGGACACCTTCAGCGGCAGCCGCATCGTCAGGTCCATGGCCGGCACCTTCAGCGCGCCCGAGCCGATGCCCAGCATGCCGCTCACCGTGCCCGCCACGTACATCAGCCCCAGCCCCGCCACGGGCCGGGTGACGCGGTAGCCCACCTCGCGCCCCAGCGACTCGTCGAAGTAGCTGCCGTGCAGCCCCAGCCGGTCCGCGAGCGCGTCCTCGGGCACCTCGGTGGGCACGGCGCCCGACTTCAGCCGGCGCAGCATCACCAGCGCCGAGTACGCCATGACGGCGCCGAACACCAGGTACACCCCGCGCC
>NZ_SRLW01000133.1:0-26535 GCF_006518215.1 Myxococcus sp. AB025B | reverse complement strand
CCCTCCCACTCCCACATCGAACTCACAGACATTGCTCGCATTGCAGAAGACGCTCCGGGCAATGGGGCACAGGGACCAGCAGTCGCTCTCCGAGAGGCAGTCCCCCTCGGAACAGAACAAGGCCCGCGGGGAGGAAGACGCTTCACAGACCACCGCGTCGTCCGACTCCGCGCGAGCCGCGCCGAGCCAGAGCAGCATCACCGCGAACAGCATCCGGACAGGGGAACGCCACGACGAGGACACGCACCTCATGCAAAGGCTCCTTTCGGCGCAAGCGGACCCGCCCACCCGTGGGTCCACCCTGGAGCCTACAGCAGTATCCCCGTTACAATCCGGCGACGACGCCCACGAGGCGTCAGGGAGGCAGCCCCGTGGAGAGCACCTCGCGAATCTCCCCCGCCGTGTACTGCGTTCCCCAGAGCGCGTTCACCAGCACGGCGACACCCTCCGAGCCCGAGTAGACGCTGCCCGAGGTCATCTCGACCAGGGTGACGCGAGGGTCCGCCAGCTCGAACAGGCGCGGAGCCACCTGGGACACGTCCCGCCCGCTCAACTGGAGCACGCGCTGCGCCTGGAGCCACCCCACCAACGCGTCCTGCACGAAGGGGACGTAGAGCGACTGCTCCTCGGGCCCCAGGTTCGTCAGCAGATACCCCAGGGACACCGTGGTGAGGGCATGGGCGTACTGGACTACCAGCTGCCCGTGGTCCAACGCGCGCGTGTTCCAGTCCGGGACCTCCAGGTGCTGGAGGTACAGCGGGGACATCGTCGGGCCCACGAGCGGCGCGAGCGTCTGCGTCTGCTCCACGGGGACGAGCGTGTCCCAGTCCTCGTGCAGGACGAGGAAGGGCGTCGTCAGCCTCGGCGCGAGATGCTCGCGCGTCCACGCGCTGTAGTCCGCGCCCGGCGCCCCCGGAGCCCCTCCCGTGGCGGCGACGATGCGGCGCCGATAGGGCTCGAAGAACGTGGCGTACTGGGAGCGCACCCACGGGTCCGACACGCGCGACGGAATCACCGTCTCCAGGTATTCGAACTGCCGCGCGAAGTCGGACAGCGGGAAGAGCGCCACGCCCGCCCTGGGACGCACCGCCTCCGGCGCATCCGCCGCCGCGTAGAGCGCCTCGAAGCCGCCCCAGGAACCTCCCTGGATGCCGATGCGTGAGCGGTCCACCTCGGGCGCCTGCTCGAGGAAGCGCAGCCCCGCGTGCATGTCATCCCGGTCGTTCTGGATGCTGCCACCCGCGTAGAAGCGACCGAAGACGTTGAGCACACCCAAGCCGTTGTACAGGTAGAAGAACGACTCGCCAGCGATGAGCTCCGGCGTGCTGATGGTGTAGACGATGTTGGACGAGCCCGCGTGGTGGCCCGGCTCGCTGTCGTCCGGATGGAAGCCGTTGCCTCGCGCAGCCCACTTCGCGTCCACCGCCTCGCCCGTCCACGTGATTCCGTCGTAGGGACGGGTCAGCATCATCACGGGCCAGGCGCCCGGGCTCCTCGGCGGGAACCACTGCGCGTAGGCCGCCGCCTTGCCTTCCTCCTGGAGCCGCAGCAGCTGGTACGCCCACTGCTGCCCACCGGCCGCCGCCTGCCCCGAGCCCAGGACGGTCACCGTCAGGGGCTTGGAGTCGGTCTCCTGCTCCTCGGGAGGAAGCGGCGCCTCGGGCTCCAGGTCGGACGAGGAGCAGCCCATCAGGGCCAGGACGAGAATCACCCATCGTGTCGTGCGCATGAGTCCCAAGACACCGCGGTCCGGATTTTTTGGAAGCGGCGAGCGCGGATTCTTCGTCACCGCCCCGACAGTGCGCCCGCGCTACTTCGCTTCCTCGGGCTCCTTGAAGATGGCCACGTGGGGCTGACCGTCTTCGCCCACGTAGCCGCGATACATGCCCGAGGAGTTGAACGGCATCGCCACATTCCCGTCGCGGTCCATCGCGATGACGCCGCCCTCGCCTCCCGCCTTCACCAGCACGTCGTTGACGACCAGGTTGGCGGCCTCGGGCAGGGGCAGCTCCTGGTACTCGACGCGCGCGCAGATGTCGCGCGCCACGGTGTAGCGGATGAAGAACTCGCCATGCCCCGTGGCGGAGACCGCGCAGCGTGGGTCCGCGTAGGTGCCCGCGCCGATGATGGGCGAATCCCCCACGCGGCCGTAACGCTTGTTCGTCATGCCACCGGTGGACGTGCCCGCCGCGAGGTTGCCGGCCTGGTCCAGCGCCACCGCGCCCACGGTGCCGAACTTGTGGTCCCCCGTCACCGGGTCATACCCGGGCCGCAGCGTCGAGGGCGTCGTGCCCGGAGCCGGCGTCGCGCGCTCCTTCTCCAGCGCGCGCTGGAGGCCCTGCCAGCGCTCCTCCGTGTAGAAGTACTTCGGGTCCACCAGCTCCACGCCCTGCGCCTTGGCGAAGGCCTCCGCGCCCTCGCCCATCATCATCACGTGCGGCGACTGCTCCATCACCCGGCGCGCCAGGTCGATGGGGTTCTTCACGTGGCGCAGCCCCGCGACGGCCCCGGCCGAGCGCGTCCTGCCGTCCATGATGGCCGCGTCCAGCTCGTTGACGCCGTCGTGGTTGAAGACCGCGCCCTTGCCCGCGTTGAAGTGCGGAGAGTCCTCCAGGACACGGATGGCCGCGCTCACCGCGTCCAGGCTCGTGCCCCCCTGGGCCAGCACGCCATGTCCCGCGGCGAGGGCCTGCTGGAGCGCCGCGCGGACCTCGGCCTCGCGCTCGGGCGAGAGGTTCTCGCGCGAGATGACGCCCGCGCCGCCGTGGATGACCAGCCCCCACCGGGGCTTGCGAGCAGCCGAGCCCTCCTGCGTGAGCCGCGCATCATCGACCTGCGCGCCCTGGGTGCTCGTGCAGCCCACGGGCAGGAGGAACAGCGCGGTCCCCGCGACGAGGCTTCGGGGAAGAGACGGCAGGGAAGCGAACATTCCGTGACCTCCAGCGGGACCCGCGAGACGACGCGTATGAGGTGACGACACGCGTGTTCGCGGGCGATGTGCCCGCGTCGGTAGCACGGCGCTCCGAAGGGCACAACGACGGCCCCCTGCCTGCCCTCCAGGCGGCGAGCAGACCACGGACGAAGGGCTCTCCTGCCCGCTCCGTTCCCCGTGCCGGATGGCGATGGCGTGCACAGTCTCGGGGTCGTCCATAGAACCGGGGAGCGCGTGATGAAGAAGCTGAAGGGCTTGCGGGTGGCGGTGCTGGCGACGAGCGGCTTCGAGCAGGTGGAGCTGACGCGCCCGGTCAAGAAGCTGCAGCGCCAGGGCGCGGAGGTGACCATCGTGTCGCTCCTGCCCGGCCACATCCGGGGCATGAACCACATGCTGCCGGGCAAGAAGGTCCGCGTGGACGCCACGCTGCGCGACGTGAAGGCCGCGGACTTCGACGCGGTGCTGCTGCCCGGCGGGCTCATCAACCCGGACACGCTGCGCCAGAGCGCGCTGGCCAAGGACTTCGTCCACGACGCGGACTCGCTCAACCTGCCCATGGCCATCATCTGTCATGCGCCGTGGCTGCTCATCTCGGCGGGCCTCACCGAGGGCCGCACGCTCACGTCGTGGCCCGGCATCCAGGACGACGTGAAGAACTCGGGCGCCCTGTGGCGCGACGACGAGCTGGTGCGCGACGACAACTGGGTCTCCAGCCGGGGGCCGCAAGATTTGCCCGCCTTCGAGCGCGCCATGGTGGAGCTCTTCGCGGAGAAGATGCCCGAGGTGCGCGAGCGCCTGCGCCAGGCCCAGGACGAGCACCCCGTGGCGGCGCGCTACCACCCGACGACGGAGGAGTCCGGACGGCGCTGGCCCCGGCTGCTCGCGGGCAGCCTGGCCACCGCCGCCATCAGCTTCGGCGTGCGCCGACTGGCCGCTTCACGCTGAAGCGCGCGAGGGCCGGGGTGACTTCGCCCGGCCGCAGGGGCCACGTCTCGACGAGGATGGCGAGGCGCATGGCCCCTCCGCCTCCGCGGACACGAGGGTCCGCGGTGGAACCGTCACATCCACCCGAGCTGCAACCGGGCCACGTCCGTCATCCGGCTCTGGTCCCAGGGCGGGTCCCACACCAGCTCCACGTGGGCCTCCTTCACGCCGGGCACGCCGCTGACCTTGGTGCGCACGTCGTCCACCAGCACCGGCCCCATGCCGCAGCCGGGCGCCGTCAGCGTCATCTGGATGTCCACGCGCTGGCCGCCCTCCGGCAGCGGCTCCGCCTTGCACGCGTACACCAGCCCCAGCTCCACGATGTTCACCGGAATCTCCGGGTCATACACCGTGCGCAGCTGCTCCCAGACCTGCTCCTCGTGGAACTCGCTGGGGTCGCCCGCGGCCTTCTCCTTGGGCGCGTACTCCTCGCCCAGCGCCGCGCCGTCCTTCTCGTCGATGCGGAAGAGCTGCCCGTAGGGGTCCTGCACCGTGATGTTGCCGCCGAGCGTCTGCATCACCCGCAGCTCCGCGCCCTCCGGCAGCACCACCCTGTCACCACTGGGGATGATGGTCGCGGGGACCTCCCGCTCCAGCATCGCCGTCACGCCTCGCATGGTCCGCTCCCTCCTTCCCTACTCCGTGGAGACCGCTTCACTGTGTCCCGCCAGCGCCGCGCGCATCGTGTGCCACGCCAGGCTCGCGCACTTCACCCGCGCGGGGAACTCGCTCACGCCAGACAGCACCGCGAGCTTGCCCAGCGCGTCCAGGTCCACCGACTCCGGCCCTTCCGTCACCAGCTTGTGCACCAGCGCGAAGAGCGCCTCCGCCTCCTCGCGCGACTTGTCCTTCACCGCCCCCGTCATCAGCGACGCGGACGCGCGTGAAATCGCGCAGCCCTGCCCCTGGAAGCCGATGTCGCGGATGACGTCTCCCTCCATCTTCATCGTCACGGAGAGCTGATCTCCGCACAGCGGGTTGTGCCCCGCCGCCTCGTGGTTGGCGCCCTCCACCACGCGGTAGTTGCGCGGCCGCTTGGAGTGCTCCAGCACCACCTCTTGATAGAGGTCCTTCAAGTCATCCGAGCCCGAGCTCATCCGAACACCTCCCTCACCTTGTGCAGCCCGCGCACGAGCGCGTCCACGTCCTCGCGCGTGTTGTAGAGCGCCAGCGACGCCCGCGCTGTCGCCGGCAGCTTGAAGTGCTGCATCACCGGCTGCGCGCAGTGGTGGCCCGTGCGGATGCAGATGCCCTCGCGGTCCAGGATGGTGCCCACGTCGTGCGGGTGGATGTCCTCCAGCGTGAAGGACAACACGCCCGCCTTCTCGCGCGCCGTGCCGATGAGCCGCAGCCCCGGGACCGACTCCAGCGCGGCCGTCGCGTAGGCCATCATCTCCCGGTCGTGCTCCGCGATGGCGGACAGCCCCACGCCCTGCAGATACCGGATGGCCGCGGCCAGCCCCACCGCGCCCTCCAGGTTCGGCGTCCCCGCCTCGAAGCGGTGCGGCACGCGGTTGTACGTCACCTTCTCCATCGTCACGGAGAGGATCATGTCCCCGCCGCCCTGGTACGGAGGCATCGGCTCCAGTCGCTCCAGCCGCCCGTACAGCACGCCGATGCCCGTGGGGCCGAACGTCTTGTGCCCGCTGAAGGCGTAGAAGTCACAGCCCAGGTCCTGCACGTCGACGGGGAAGTGCGTCACCGACTGCGCCCCGTCCACCAGCACGGGGATGCCCTTCGCGTGCGCCCGCCGCGTCAGCTCCTTCACCGGGTTCACCGTACCCAGCGCGTTGGAGACGTGGGTCACCGCGAGGATGCGCGTCTTGTCCGTGAGCAGCGCGTCCACCGCGTCCAGCACCAGCTCGCCCCGGTCATCCACCGGAATCACCTTGAGCGTGGCGCCGGTCTGCTCGCACAGCATCCGCCAGGGGACGATATTGGCGTGGTGCTCCATCTGCGTGATGAGCACCTCGTCCCCGGCGCCGATGTGCTTGCGGCCGTAGGTCTGCGCCACCAGGTTGATGGCCTCGGTGGTGCCGCGCACGAAGATGATCTCGCGCGCGTCCCGGGCGTTGAGGAAGCCGCGCACCGTCTCGCGCGCGCCCTCGTACGCCTCCGTGGCGCGCTCGGAGAGGATGTGGACGCCCCGGTGCACGTTGGCGTTGTCGTGCTGATAGAAGCGGACGATGGCGTCGATGACCGCCTGCGGCTTCTGCGCCGTGGCCGCGCTGTCCAGATAGACGAGCGGACGGCCTCGCACCTCCTGCCGCAGCAGGGGGAAGTCCGCGCGCACCTGCTGCACGTCGAACGTGCTCATGCCGTCACCTCCGTCCGGGCCGCGCCCGGCAGCCTCTGGGCCAGCAGCGACTCCACGCTCGCGCGCACCGGCCCCTCCGGCACCGCCTCCACCAGCTCGCGGGCGAAGGCATACGTGAGCAGCCGCTCCGCCTCCGCCTGGGGGATGCCTCGCGAGCGCAGGTAGAACAGCGCCTGCGCGTCCAACCGCCCCACCGCCGCGCCGTGGGCGCACTTCACGTCGTCCGCGAGTATCTCCAGCTGCGGCCGGGTGTCCGCCTGCGCGTGCTCGGACAACAGGAGGTTGCGGTTCTGCTGCCGCGCGTCCGTGCGCTGCGCGTCCTGCCGCACCTTCACCAGACCGTGGAACGTGCCGCGCGCCCGGTCATCCAGCACACCCTTGTACAGCTCGCGGCTGGTGCAGTCCGCCACCGCGTGGTCCAGCGCGGTGCGCACGTCCTGGTGCTGCGTCCCGCGCCCCACATACAGGCCATTGAGGGTCGCGTCGCCACCCTTGCCCGCGAAGGAGACGTGCACCTCGTTGCGCGCCAGCACGCCGCCGAAGGCGAACGTGTGCGAGACGAAGCGGCTGTCGCGCCCCTGCTTCACGTGCAACCCGCCCACGTGCAGCGCCGCGTCCCCCTCCGACTGGAGGCGGTAGTGCTTCAGGCTGGCGTTGTCCCCCAGCGTCACCTCGGTCACCGCGTTGGTGAACGTGGCCACGGGGCCTCCGCTCGCGCTGGCGTACGTCTCCACCAGCGTGCCCTCGCTGCCCTCCTCCGCGAGCACCAGCACGCGCGGGCTCGCCAGCACGGCGGCGTCGCCGCGCGTCAGGAAGACCAGCTGCACGGGCACCTCGCTCAGCGCGCCCTTCGACAGATGCACCAGCGCCCCGTCCTCCAGCAGCGCCGCGTTGAGCGCCGTGAAGGCCTGCTCCGACGCCCGCGCCCGCTGCCCCAGGTGGGCCTCGAGCAGCACCGAGTCCTCCGTCAGCGCCACGCCGAGCGGCTTCACCGTCAGCCCGCGCGGCAGCCCCGTCACGCTCGACAGCTCCGGAGCGAAGCGTCCGTCGACGAAGACCAGCCGAGGTCCACCGACGAGCGCGAGCCTGTCCACCACCGGCGCCAGCACCGCGCTGTCACGCAGCGCCGACACGGGCGCAAAGCCGCCCTCCGCGATGGGCGAGACGTTGGTGTACTTCCACGCCTCGTCCTTCGTCGTCGGCAGGCCCAGCCGCTCGAAGTGCGCGAGCCCCTCCTGGCGCAGGGTACGCAGGAAGGCGGGCGCGCTCGCGGCCTGCTTCTGGAAGCGCGAGGCGACGTCCAGGTAGCGCGTCATCGCCGGACCTCCCCGCCCTTCGGCGCCCCCTTGCCACCCTCCAGGCCCAGCCAGCCGTAGCCCTTCTCCTCCAGCTCCAGCGCCAGCTCGCGCCCGCCCGAGCGGACGATGCGGCCCGCCGCCATGACATGCACCTTGTCCGGGACGATGTAGTCGAGCAACCGCTGGTAGTGGGTGATGAGCACCATGCCGCGGTCCTTGGAGCGCAGGCCGTTCACGCCCCCGGCCACCGTGCGCAGCGCGTCGATGTCCAGACCCGAGTCCGTCTCGTCGAGCACGGCGAGGCGCGGCTCCAGCACCGCCATCTGGAAGATTTCGTTGCGCTTCTTCTCGCCGCCGGAGAAGCCCTCGTTCACCGAGCGGTTCATGAAGGCCTGGTCCAACTGCACCAGCTTCGACTTCTCCTTGGCGAGCTGGAGGAAGTCCATCGCGTCCAGCTCCTCCAGCCCCTTCACCCGGCGCTGCGCGTTGAGCGCCGTGCGCAGGAAGTGCAGGTTGCCCACGCCCGGAATCTCCACCGGGTACTGGAAGGCCAGGAACACCCCCTCCGCCGCGCGAGCCTCGGGCGACAGCTCCAACAGCGACTTGCCGTCGAGCAGCACCTCGCCCTGTGTCACCTCGTAGGCGTCACGCCCCGCGAGCACGCTCGCCAGGGTGCTCTTCCCCGAGCCGTTGGGCCCCATGATGGCGTGCACCTCACCGGCGCCCACCTCCAGGTCGATGCCCTTGAGGATGTCCTTGTCGCCCACGCGGGCGTGCAGATTCCGAACCGACAGCAGCGCCATGACCTACCCCACGCTCCCTTCCAGACTCACTCCGAGCAGCTTCTGCGCTTCCACCGCGAACTCCATGGGGAGCTCCTTGAAGACCTGCCGGCAGAAACCATTGACAATCATCGACACCGCGTCCTCCTGGGAGATGCCGCGCTGTCTGCAATAGAAGAGCTGGTCCTCGCCAATCTTCGACGTGGAGGCCTCGTGCTCCACCTGCGCGGACGCGTTCTTCACCTCGATGTACGGCACCGTGTGGGCGCCGCACTTGTCCCCCAGGAGCAGCGAGTCGCACTGCGTATAGTTGCGCGCGTCCTGGGCGCTCTTGAGCACCTTCACCAGCCCCCGGTACGTGTTCTGTCCCCGGCCCGCGCTGATGCCCTTGGACACGATGGTGGAGCGGGTGTTCTTCCCGATGTGCACCATCTTCGTGCCCGTGTCCGCCTGCTGCAGGTTGTTGGTGAGCGCCACCGAGTAGAACTCGCCCACCGAGTCATCCCCCTTGAGGATGACGCTCGGGTACTTCCACGTAATCGCCGAGCCCGTCTCCACCTGCGTCCACGAAATCTTCGCCTTCTCGTGCGCGATGCCACGCTTGGTGACGAAGTTGTAGATGCCGCCCTTGCCCTCGGCGTCGCCCGGGTACCAGTTCTGCACCGTGGAGTACTTGATGGTGGCCCCCTTGAGCGCCACCAGCTCCACCACCGCCGCGTGCAGCTGGTTGGTGTCGCGCTGGGGCGCCGTGCAGCCCTCCAGGTAGCTCACGTAGGAGCCCTCGTCCGCGACGATGAGCGTGCGCTCGAACTGGCCCGTCTCCGCCGCGTTGATGCGGAAGTACGTGGACAGCTCCATCGGGCACCTCACGCCCTTGGGCACGTAGACGAACGAGCCGTCGCTGAACACCGCCGAGTTGAGCGCCGCGAAGAAGTTGTCCGAGTGCGGCACCACCGTGCCCAGGTACTTCTTGAGCAGCTCCGGGTGCTCGCGCACCGCCTCCGAGAACGAGCAGAAGATGACGCCCGCCTTGGCGAGCTTGTCCTTGAACGTCGTCGCCACGGACACCGAGTCGAACACCGCGTCCACCGCGACGTTCTGCAGGCGCTTCTGCTCCTCGAGCGGGATGCCGAGCTTCTCGTAGGTGCGCAGAATCTCCGGGTCCACCTCGTCCAGGCTGTCCTTCTTCGGCTTGAAGCGCGGCGCCGAGTAGTAGCTGATGGCCTGGTAGTCGATGGGGCGGTACGTCACCGCCTGCCACGTGGGCTCGCGCAGCGTGAGCCAGTGGCGGAAGGACTTCAGGCGCCACTCGAGCAGGAAGGCCGGCTCGCCTTTCTTCTCGGACAGCGCGCGGATGACGTCCTCGCTCAGGCCGGGCGGGAAGGTGTCCGCCTCCACGGCGGAGACGAAGCCCGCCGCGTACGGGCGGCGCGTCAGCTCCTGAAGGGTGTCGGTGGTCATGAGCGAACTCCTGTCACGGATGAAGTCGTCGGGGGGGCGTTGGGGCTCGTGGGCCGCGAGGGCACGCCCAGGCCCACCAGCCGCTCCGGCATGCGCGGCGCCGGGGCGATGAGGTCCGCCAGCGTCAGGCGCGCCAGCGACTCCTGGATGGCCTGGTTGATGAGGCGCCAGTGGCCGCGTACCTGGCACACCGCCTCCAGCTCACAGGGCGCGCCGCCAGTGGGATGCACGCCACACTCGGTGAGCGACACCGGGCCCTCCAGCGAGGCCACCAGCTCCGCCAGGGACAGGGACGCCGGTGGCCGCGCCAGGCCATAGCCTCCGTTGGCGCCGCGGTGGGACACCACCAGGCCCGCTTGAAGCAGGCCCTTGAGCACCTTGCTGGCCGAGGGCAATGGCACACGGGTGCGTGCCGCCAGCTCGCGCGTGGTGCGGGTGCCACCCTCCGCGCGAGCCAGCTCGGTCATCAGCACGATGCCGTAGTCGGTCATCTTGCTCATCCGAAGCATGCGGGACGCTCTCTCCTCTCTGGGTCCATTCCCACGCGGGCCCTCCAGCCCGCCGGGGCGTCATATGTAATCTGGACCGTTTCAGTCCACATTGCATTTTGACGGAAGGCGGGCGGCCCTGCGGTTGGAGGGCCTCTGGGACAGGGCTAGGGTGAGGCCCTTGTCACCTGGAGGGAATCCGCCGATGCGTCATCTGCTGCTCCTGGCCACCCTGGCACTGAGTCTGGCGGGCTGTGAGAAGAAGTCCGCGCCCACCCCCACCGACGCCCCGCCGAGCGGCCAGGCCACGGCTCCCCAAGGCTCCCAGGAGGGCACTCCAGCGCAGGCGCCCACCCAGCCGGGCGCTCAGGCGCAGGCGGGCGAGGACTCGGGCCCCATCGTGGTGGGTGAGGTGGGCAGCCTCACGGGCAGTGAGGCCACGTTCGGCGTGTCGGCGCGCAACGGCATCGAGCTGGCGCTGGACGAGGCCAACGCGGCCGGCGGCGTGAAGGGCCGCAAGGTGGTGGTGCGCGTGTACGACAGCCAGGGACGCCCGGAGGAAGGGGCGCAGGCGGCGACGCGGCTGATTACCCAGGACAAGGTGGTGGCGATTCTGGGCGAGGCGGCCTCGTCGGTGTCCATGGCGATGGCGGAGAAGGCGCAGGCGGGCAAGGTGCCCATGATTACGCCCACGTCGACGAGCGCCGAGGTGACGAAGAAGGGCGACTACATCTTCCGCGTCTGCTTCATCGACGAGTTCCAGGGCCTGGTGATGGCGAAGTTCGCGCGCGAGAACCTGAAGCTGTCGCGGGTGGCGGTGCTCACGGACAACAAGAGCGCGTTCTCCATGGGGCTCGCCAACGTCTTCACCGCGAAGTTCCAGGAGTTCGGCGGACAGGTGGTGGGGACGGAGAGCTACTCGAAGGGGGACACGGACTTCCGCGCGCAGCTGACGGCCATCAAGCAACTGAAGCCGGAGGCGGTGTTCGTGCCGGGCTACTACACGGACGTGGGCATCATCGCGCGGCAGGCGCGCGAGGTGGGGCTGAAGGTGCCGCTCCTGGGCGGCGACGGGTGGGACTCCGACAAGCTGTTCGAGCTGGGCGGGTCCGCGCTGGAGGGCAGCTACTTCTCCAACCACTACTCGCCGGGCAACCCGGACCCGGTGCTCCAGTCGTTCCTGGCGCGCTACAAGGCCCGCTACGGCAGCGTGCCGGACAGCGTGGCGGCGCTGGCGTACGACGCGGGCCGGGTGCTGGTGGAGGCGATGAAGCGCGCCCCGGACCTGAGCGGCCCGTCGCTGCGCGACGCCATCGCGGTGACGAAGGACTTCCCGGGCGTCGCGGGGCGAATCACGCTGGACGCCAACCGCGACGCGGTGAAGGAGGCCGTCGTGCTGAAGGTCGCCGGCGGCAAGGCGGAGTTCGTCACCACCGTGACGCCGTAGCGGTGTGTGCCCGGTCCCCCTCCCTCACGGGATGGGGGACTGGATGACGTAGTAGATGGAGTTGAAGTAGCGGTGCAGCGCGTTGAGGAGCTGGACCAGGAAGGGCCAGCCCACCGTGGTGATGCCGAGCAAGGCGGCGGAGACGACGGCATACTCCACCATGGATTGGCCTCGGCGATTGCGACGCGTGAGCGAGGCCATCAGCACTTCCCCGGCTGCTGGCAGCCCATGTAGTACTCGCCGCGCGCTTGCGCCGTGGCCTGGTTGTTGTTGGCTTCCCAGTCGCGCCACTCGTTGTTGAAGTAGGTGCCGGCACCATCGCCCTGGTCGATGCGCTGGGTGGGCGCGTTGCTTCCCGTCTGGGCCTTGATGGAAATGCTCACGTTGCGCGGGTCATCTCCGGCATCGTTGTCCAGTTGCAGGGAGGTATCGAGCAACTTCCGTTGGATGGCCTGCCGGACCAGTTGCTCCGCGGCGGGAGACATCTGAGTGAAGCCCGAGTTCTCCTGGCTCGAATAGATGTGAGCCACACGCACGTAGACGTTGGTCGGCTCGGTGTCCTTCACGCCAGGCTCCGTGTTCTGCGGCGTCGTCAGCGCCCACGTGTCGGTGACCAGGGCGATGCGCTCCCACGGGAGGTAGTAGGTATCCTTGGTTCGATCTCCCTTGGCCTCCGCGTTGTCGTGGACGTCACCGTCCTTGTGCTCCTTCGCGAGGTCGACCTGGGAGAACTCCTGGAGGAAGGTGGTCGGGAGCAGGTAGTTCTGGACGCCGCTGCGCGACGAGCATCGGATGAGCCCACCTCGATTGAACTGGCGCATGTACGAGGCATGCAGCGTCACCCCGTAGCTTCCGACAGCGTTCTGGTCGACCGTGCACTCCACCTGCTGCGCCTCGGGATGCATCCAGCAGGCATGTGCTACCAATTCCTGATGGTGATGCATGGTCCGCAGCCGACACTCGGGAGGGTCGGTCTGATAGCTGTCGATTCCCGACTCATGGTCGCAATACATCTGCCGCGCGAGTCCCTGCGTCTGGCCGAAACCCGCGAAGGCCTCTCCCCCCGTCGGTTCCGCCGCGTAATCCGACACGGCGTAGTCCCAGATGGTGGACAGCGCGGTCTCCTGGGCGTCCAACGTGTGGCGCAGGAGGTCATCCAGGAAGATGGCGTATATGAAGACGGGGATGATGACGAGCATGCACAGCGCCGTCTCCACCGCGGCTGAGCCCCGAGCGCTCCTCGTCCCTCGTCTCGTCCGAGTCCTCACAGCGACACCCCCGGCGCATCCGCGATGGTCGACGCATCGGAGTTACCCGAATCCTCGAGAACCCGCTTCGCCTCGGGCGCCGTGAAGGGATGCAACTTGGCGCGCCAGTAGGGGGAGAAGAGGTTGGGCGCCTCCGTCCAGCCTCCCTGCTTGAAGCGGTGGTAATAGACGAGCGACTTGGACATGGCGGTGCCATCGGCCGCCGACAACGTCAGGCTCCCCCTGCCCTGCCCGCCATGCTGGAACCTGACGGTGCGCGAGCTGTTGAGCTCCCAGGGCGCCGTCTGAGGGTCCCCTACGTTCAGCCTCATCGAGTAGTAGCTGTAGACCCGGGGCTGCCCCCAGTCGCGGGCCGAGCTCGGGTTCGCGCGGTACTTCATGAAGCAGTTGCCCGAGCCGGCGCACGACGTGAGCGCCTTCGCGTTCGTCCCCTCGAAGCGGTGTTGCCCCACATGCTGCCGACCGCCGTTCTCGTGACCTCCACCATTGGCGTCACTCCAGACGACGGTGTCGTAGTCCGAGGACACCACGTTGTGCTTCCACTGGTGTTGGACAGAGCCCTTCTCGGCGCCGGCGATGGTGGTGCCCTGGTTTCCACTCCTCGAGCCCTCGCTGAAGACCCTGGACTTGTTCTGCACCGCCTTGGCGGAGCCGTCGTGCTGGAGCACCGTGTAATTGCCCTCGCCCGGGATGTCCTTGAGCTTCTTGAGGAAGTCCGGGTGAAGATGCTTGGGTGGCTTGCCATTGCGGTTGGCAGGCCAGTCCGAGCGGCTCGCATTCCCGATCTCCGTGACCACGCGGGCACGCGCCTCGGGCGACGTGTTGGCGACACTTCCCTGGCACTCCATGCCATCCACGGCGCAGTTGAACTCGTTGGCGTTCAGGCTCCCGACCGCCGATGCCAGCTCACTGACATTGGGGGCGGTATCCCCCTTGAGTCTGGACAAGCCATGGCTCGAGCCATCCTTGACGGCCTGGAGGGTCTTCTCATGCACTTCCCGCTGGGACGTATGGATGTTGTCGACCATGAGGTCCATGCCCTGCATCGCCGTACGGAAGCTCGGTTCGAGGCCGCGGACGTTGCTGTCGACCATCAGCGCATCCTTTTCGAACCGATTGGCGATCTTCTTGGCCTCGGCAGCATGCTTGCAGTGGTCACACGAGAAGCGGCAGGCGACGCACAAGGCCATCTCGATACGGAAGATCTTGTCGAAGTTGTCCTTGCCCGCCCGCAGCATCTCACCCGTGACACTCGCGGCGGCCATATAGCCGTGCAGGCTGTTCATCGCCACGTAGGAGCCCGCGATGGCCCGGTTGCTGACGGCGTAGTAGTTGAGCGCCCGGGCCTCCAGCACCGCCATGGAGAACGACATGGAGTCACTATGTTGCTGCAGGCTCATCTTCTGCCGCAGCGCATGACTCAAGTTGAAGCTGAGCGTCACCATCAACGCCAGCACCAGGAAGGACAAGGAGCCCAGCACGATGGCCTGCCCGCGCTGGCGGCGCAGCCCTGGCCGGCTCAGTAGGAGAACGGGAAGAGGCATGCATTCCTCGAGGGGATGTCCGAAGTATTGAGATACAGATTCGACTGCATCCGCATGGTGTAGGTGGCACGGATGGGAGCGATGTAGACCCCCTTCGATGCCGCACCTTCGTAGGGCCCCTCTCCCGTGGAGACGCTCCCGAACCTGCGCTGAGCCACCTTGGACCGTTCGTCGTCCTTCACCTGCCCCAGCCGCAGCGACATGTGCAGGTCCCGCCCCCGTGCCGCGTAGTAGATGACCCGGTCCGCGAACGGAATGATGAGCCTGTAGTTGAACGTCACCTGCACGCGAAGCTTGGTGCGTTGGCTCTGTCGCCAGTTGTCGGAGGTGGCATTGTCGGGGTCGTCGAAGTCCAGCTCGCCACTCCCACTGCCTACGTCCTCCCTGGTTGGCCCGCAGATGGTGACCTCGGCGTACTTCAGGCCAACCTTGTCCATCCGGTTGCCCGCCAGCTCGTTCCACTTCTCCGTGAACTCCTGGCCGCTGCCGACCGGACGCACGTACTCGATGCCGTCGGGTCCTTCAGCGCGCTTGGCCAACATCGGCAGGAGCACGGCGACCGCGGCCTTCTCCATCTCCGCGACGCTGGCATTGTGGATGGAGCCAGCCCGCACCGCCTTGTAGGCCGCGTACTTCGTGAGCAGCCGTGCCTGGTGCATCAGCCCGAGCTGCAGGATGCCCAGGATGAGGAACACGAAGAGCGGCAGGACAATCGCGGTCTCCACCGCGGACTGCCCGGACTGCGCCCTCGCGGGATGTGAGCGGAAGGGGCATCGCATCCATCAATCACTACCACGCACGCAGAAAGAACCACAAAAGCCGAGGAATCGATTCTTCCGCTCCTGACTGGGAATGTCCTGCACCTCACACCAATGACAGCCATGAGTGGACAAAACCATCCCAGCCACCCCGCCTGCTTGCCCGCAGCCGCATCAAACAAATACAGGCACCCATCTCGGGGGAATCCACGACACGACGACGCCTCCGCGACACTTCATCGCCCTGGAGGGCAATGCGGTGGCTGTCTTTCGGAAAATACGTAAGGGATACCCGTCCGCCCACCAGGCAGGCAGCGCCCACGCGCGCGAACGCGAGGTCAACCAGACAGGAATGAAACAGCCCGGTCGAATCCAGCGCGCCAGGAGCGCGCGACTCGTCCCGGGCCAGGGGGACCGCCGGCGCCTCTACGGAATCGGCGACTGGATGACGTAGTAGATGGAGTTGAAGTACCGGTGCAGCGCGTTGAGCAGCTGCACGAGGAACGGCCAGCCCATCACGGTGAAGCCCATCAGCGCCGCGGTGACGACGGCGTACTCCACCATCGACTGGCCCCGGGCACGCCCCTGCTTCCTCAGCGACTTCTCCACCACGGCCTCCTTCATGGCACAGCCCCGCGCTGCAGCAGCGACAGCTGGAGCTCCACGCCCGGCTCGGGCAGCTTCAGGCGCAGCGTGGCGCGACCCATCGTCGTCCCCCGCATCACCTCGAACCCGATGCCCCCGGCATCCATCGGCTCCACCGCGCCCACCTCCCAGCCCTTCTCCTTCAACAGCGCCCGGTACGTCTCCCCCACCACCTGGGGGGAGTCTCCCGGAAGCCTGCCCGACACCACGTGGTGCGCCGCGCCCTCCATGTCGAAGGACAGCGTCACCGGCTGGCTCAGCTCCGGCGGCAGCGGCATCCACGACGGCACCTTCGAGGCACGCTTGAGCAGCGGCGCCACCTGCCCCGCCGACACGAAGCCCAGGGTCTCCCCGCCCTGCGCCAGCACGGACACCAGCCGCATCTCCTCCGTGGCCGGGCTCCAGTACCCCACCCAGCCGCCGTTCACCCCGTGCCGCTCTCCGAGCACCGGCAGCCCGTTGTCGAGCAGCACCTTGCGGTAGTGCTCCAGCACCTGCTCGGGCGTGTCCTGCGTGGTGAACCAGGCCACCGCGATGGGCACGTCCGGCCCCAGGTAGTCCACCGCGAGCAGCTCCGCGCGGCTCGCGCGCGGGTACGCCGGGAAGTGCACCAGCGCCCGCTTCAGCGCCGCCTCCTCCGCGGGCGAGCGGCCCGGCGCCTTCGCCGGAGGCGCGTCATCCAGCGAGGGCGGAGGAGACCACTCCTCGGACACGTCCCGCGGACCGTAGACGGCTCCCTCCCAGGCGAAGCCGATCAACGCGCCCACCACGGCCACGGAGAACAGCAGCGCGGGCACGCGAATGACCAGGCTCGACGACTTCGGCATCAGCAGCGCTCCGCCTGGGCGCAGCCCAGGTAGTTGTTCCCTCGCGCGTTGTGCGTCTTCTCGTTGTTGTTGCGGTCCCAGTCCCGCCACTCGCTGTTGAAGTACGTGGCGCTGCCGCCGTTCTGCTGGAGCTGCTGCGTCGGGCCGCCGCTCGACGGGAACGGGACGATGGAGAGGCTCGCCTCACGCGGGTCGTCCCCCGGCGGCATGGAGTCCAGCTCGATGTCGCTGCTGAGCACCTCTTGCGTGGCCTCGTTGACGAACGCCTCCGCGGCCGAGGACATCTGCTCGTAGGCCGGGTTGTCCCCGCTCTTGTAGATCTGCGACACGCGCGCGTAGAGGTTCTCCTGGTCGCTGTCCTCGGTGCCCGGCTCGTAGCGGGCCTCCTTGGTGAGCGCCCACGTGTCCGTCACGATGGCGATGCGCTCCCAGGGCAGCAGGTAGACATCGCCCGCGAGGCCGCGCGGGTCGTCCTGCAAATCACCGCCCTGCGCGTTGCTATGGATGCCGTCGCTCTTCTTCTTCGTCTGGCGCGCCAGGTTCACCTGGCTGAAGTCCTGGAGGAAGGTGCGCGGCAACAGGTAGTTCTGCACGCCCAGGCGCGCCGAGCAGCGGATGACGCCGCCCTTGCCGAAGTCATCCATGTACGCCTGGTGCAGCGTCACGTTGTACGCGCCCGCGGGCCCACCACCGCCACCGCCGTTCGGGTCCGCCTGGTTCAGCGTGCACTGCACCTGCTGCGCGCCCGGGTTGAGCCAGCACGCGTGCGCCGTGACTTCGGCGTGGTGGCCCTCGTCGTTCTCGCACTCGGGGCCCTTGCCGGGGCCGAAGCTGTCCAGGCCCGACTCGTGGTCGCAGTACTGGAGGCGCGCGTAGTACTGGGCGCCGTTGAAGCCGTAGAAGGGCTCCTCCGCGCCGCCCTCGGGCGGAGGGTTCTTGGGCTTGGTCGGATAGTCCTGGACGGCGTAGTCCCAGATGGTCGACAGCGCCGTCTCTTGCGAGTCCAGCGTGTGCCTCAACAGGTCATCGACGAAGAGCGCGTACATGAACACGGGGATGATGACGAGCATGCACAGCGCCGTCTCCACCGCGGCCGCGCCGCGCCTCGCGCGTTGTCCATAAGTCTTCACAGGGCCACCCCGTCCACCTGGGACATCTGCGCCGCGTCCGAGTTGCCCGCCGCGTCCAGCACCTGCTGCGCATCCCCCTTGGTGAAGGGGTGCAGCTTGGCGCGCCAGTACGGCGCGAAGAGGTTGGGCGCCTCCTTCCAGCCCTCCTCGCCGAAGCGGTGGTAGTAGACCAGGGACTTGGACATGGCCATGCCCTCGGTGGCCGCCACGGTGAGGCTGCCCTGGCCCTGCTGTCCGTGGGTGAGGCGCACCTGCGCGGACGAGTTGAGCTCCCACGGCGCCTGGCGCGTGTTGCCCACGCGGAAGGGCATGGACACGTAGCTGTAGACGCGCGGCTGGCCCCAGTCCCGGTCCGGGTCCGGGTTGGCGCGGAACTTCATGAAGCAGTTGCCGGAGCCCGCGCAGCCGGTGAGCGCGCGCGTGTTGACGCCCTCGAAGCGGTGCTGGCCGGAGTGCGCGCCGTTGTTCACGTGGCCACCGCCGCCGTCGTCGCTCCAGACCTCCGACTTGAAGTTGCTGGTGCCCACGCCGTGCTCCCAGCGGTGGAAGATGTTGCCCTCGTCCGACGCGGCCACCATGGTGCCGTCGTTGCCGCCGGACTGGCCGCCCTGGGTGAGCTGCCCCTTGCTCTTCACCGTCTTGGCGGTGCCCTTGGTGCCGGAGATGAGCTTCGTCGCCTCGTTGTCCGGAATCTCGTCCAGCTCATCGAAGAACTGCGAGTTGAGGTACTTGGGCAGGTTCGCGGACGCGCCGGCGCCGGGGCTGTCGCGGTTGGCGGGCCAGCCCGAGCGCGTGGCGTTGGCGATCTCCGTCATCACCCGCGCGCGGGCCTCGGGCGAGGTGTTGCTCTCGCTGCCCTGGCACTCCATGCCGTCCACGGCGCAGTTGAACTCGTTGGCGTTGATGGAGCCCACCGCGGAGACCAAATCCGTGGCGAGCGGCGCGGTGTAGTCGCGCAGCTGGCCCAGGCCGTGGCTCCTGCCGTCCTTGACGGCCTGGAGCGTCTTGTCGTGGACCTCGCGCTGGGCGGTGTGGATGTTGTCCACCATCAGGTCCAGGGCCTCCATGGCCTGCCGGAAGTTGGACTCGAAGGCCTCCACCTTGTCGTCGTAGTCCTTGCCCGCGTCGCGGAAGTCGCCCGAAATCTTGAACGCCTCCGCCATGTGCTCGCAGTGGTCGCACATGAACTCGCAGGCGACGCACAGGCCGAACTCAATCATGGCGATCTGCATGAAGTTGTTCGACGACGCGCGCATCATCTGGCCGGTGAGGCTGGCGGCGGACATGTACGCGTGCAGGCTGTTCATCGCCACGTAGGAGCTGGCGATGGCCCGGTTGCTGACGGCGTAGTAGTTGAGCGCGCGCGCCTCCAGCACGGCCATGGAGAACGACAGCGTGTCGCTGTGCTGCTGCAGGGACATCTTGCGGCGCAGCGCGTGGCTCAGGTTGAAGCTCAGCGTCACCATCAACGCGAGGACGAGGAACGACAACGAGCCCAGGACGATGGCCTGCCCGCGCTGGCGGCGGCGGGCGGGCCGGCTCAGTAGGAGAACGGGAAGAGGCATGCGTTGCTCGCGGGCAGGGCGTTGGCGCCCAGGTACAGGTTGGACTGCATCCGCATGGTGTACGTGGTGCGGATGGGCATGATGTAGATGCCCTGGGAGGCGGCGCTCTCGTAGGGGCCCTCGCCCGTGGCGGCGCCGCCGAAGCGGCGGGTGGACGTCTTGGATTGCTCCTCCGCCTTCATCTTCCCCATGCGCATCAGCATGGGCACCTCGCGGCCGCGCGCGGCCTTGTAGATGACCCAGTCCGCGAAGGGCACCACCAGCCGGTAGTTGAGCGTCAGCTGGATGCGCAGCTTGGTGCGGTGGTTCTCCCGCCAGCCGTCCGGGTGGATGTTGTCCGGGTCGTCGAAGTCGAACTCACCTCCACCGGAGACCTCCTCCTGCGTGGGGCCGCAGATGGTGACCTCGGCGTACTTGAGGTTCGCCCCGGGCATCTGGTTGTTCTTCAGCTCCTGGAACTTGGTCTCGAACTCCTGGGCGCTGCCGACGGGCTTGACGACCTCGATGCCCGCCTCGCCCGAGGTCCGGGTGCTGAGGATGGGCAGGAGCACCGCGAGCGCGGCGGCCTCCATGGTCTCCACCTTGGCGTTGTGCAGCGAGCCGGCGCGCACGGCCTTGTACGCGGCGTACTTCGCGAGCAGCCGCGCCTGGTGCATCAGCCCCAGCTGCAACGTGCCCAGGATGAGGAACACGAACAGCGGCAGGACGATGGCGGACTCCACCGCGGCCTGGCCTGATTGGGCCCTTGTGGGGACGGAACGCATCCAGCCTCGCTTCAGGAGCGGCACCCCACCGGGGGCTGCCGCCGGACGACAACAGGGTTGCACGGACCTTTAGATCTCGCGAATGAAGGGCCCGTTGTTGCGAGCCCCTTCCCCCCCCTCTGGGAGCATCCCTCTCCTTGGGGGAAAATGCCGTGCGCGAAAGAGCCGTCCGGCCAGATGACCGATGGGTCCCGGAAAAACTCTCAGCGCCTGGAAAAGCGGGTGACGCGAAGAGACATGCATGCACCGCTCGGACGGCTGCTTTCGGGGGGATGGACCGGGCTAGCGGCGGCGGGCCATCTCCTGGATGAGCTCCACGTAGCGGCGGTTCTTGGGGTTGAGCTTGAAGGCCTTGCGCAGGGCCTCGTCGGCCAGGGCCCACTGGCCCTCGCCCTGGGCCACCTCGCCCAGCAAGGCCCAGCCGTCCTCCAGGCCGGGCTCCTGGCGGACCACCTCCTGGAGCTCCTGGAGGGCCAGCCGGCCGTGGGACTCGGGCTTCATGAGATACCGGGCCCAGGCGCGCCAGGCGTGGTGCAGGGGCTTGGGCTCGATGTCGCAGGCGTACTCGAAGTACTCGAACGCGCCGGCGTACTGCTTGTCGTTGAGGCGGCGGCGGGCCTCGTCGAACTGCGTCCTGGCGTCGAGCAGGTCCGTGCGGATGCGGAACTGCTCGGCGGTGGAGGGGCGCCCGGTGGCGGTGCGCTCCTTCTCGCGGTGGGCGGCGCGGCGCTTCTGCCACAGAAGGTTCTGCTCCGCGTCGGACAGGGTGCCGTAGGCGCGGGCGTAGGCGGCGAGCAGGGACTCGGCCTTCTCCTTGAGCTCGGGCGTCTGGAAGCGCAGGGGTGAGAAGCGCTCGGCCCAGGCGAGGAAGGCCCGGCGCAGCGGCAGGGGCTGCACGTCCTCGGGAACCTCCAGCAGGGCGAAGGGGTCCTTGCTCCGGTGCGCGAGGAAGGCAGACACCAGCGCGTCGCGCGTGGCCACGTCCTCGTCGCTGAAGGGCAGGCCCCGGGCGGCGACGGGCTCGGGCGCCACGGGCTCCGGGGGCGGGGCGGCCACGGACGCCGCGCGCGAGGACAGCTCCACGGCCCGGGCGTCCACGTCCTCCACGAAGCCCGCGACGCCCAGCAGGCACAGCGCGTACAGGCGGCGCAGGACGGTCTCCATGTCGAAGCCCGTGCGCTCCATCAGCTCGTTGAAGGTGGGGCGCTGGCGCAGCTGCTGGAGCAGCCGGGCGTCCTTGGACGACAGCTTGGGGCCCGACTCCACGGCGGGCATCTGCCCGAAGCGGCGCTCGTCGGTGAAGGTGAAGTGGGTGGCCACCGCGTCGAAGGGCATCACGCCCTCCACGCCCGTGAGGATGAGCTGCGCGGTGTTCATGCGCACGCTCGCGTCGGGCGTCTCCACGTCCGCGATGAGGCGGTACTTCGCGTCCACCCACCGGAAGCAGTCGAGCAGCTTGTGCGCCAGGTTCGCCTGCAGCTGCTTGTACAGGTCGAACGGGCTGATGAGCCCCTTCTGCACCAGCAGCCCGCCCATCTGCATGCCCGAGGAGACGCTCTCCGCCAGCGACTTCTGGTAGTCGGACTCGGACAGCTTGCCCTTCTCCACCAGGTACTTCCCCAGCGTCTCGTGGAGCAGGTTGGACTGGCACGCCACGGGCGAGCCTTCCTCGAAGAGGATGCGCTTCTCGCGCTGGCGCACCTTCAGCTCCAGCGTGCACGTGCGCTCCTCGGCCATCAGCGCCTGGAGCAGCAGCGGGAAGGGCGTGTCCGCGAGCAATCCCTCGCGCTGCCGGAGCACCTGCGACGGGGAGGGAAACATGGAGCGGGGGCCTCGGCTGTGGACGCGGGGAGGGACGACGTCTTGAAGCCTACGCCCGTCCCGCCACTCCAGACATCCCCCGGACCCAGGGCCCTTCACCAGGAGGTCCGAACAACGAGCGGACCGGCCTCCACTCGCGGTCCTGGGGTCTGGGGCTACCCGGCGCGCTACTCGATTGGGGGCCCGGCCTCTTCCCATCCGGCGGCCGAGGGGGCCTCGCCCGGGGGGTAGCCCTCGCCGTAGCCGCCGCCGTAGCGGTGGGTGCGCTGGGTGAACAGGCCCATCTGCCGGGCCATCGTCGCGCCCGTGCCCAGCACCAGCGCGAGCAGCACCGCGTACGTCAGCGGACGGCTGGGTCGGGCCAGCCACGCCCACCGGCGCTCGCGGCGACGCTGGAAGCCCGGGGCGACGACGTACTCGTTCCACGCCGCGTCCCGAGCGCGCTTCGCGTCCGCGCTCCGCCCGTCCTTCGCCAGGGCCCGCGCGAGCAGGTAGCGGCCCTCCACCGAGCCCAGCCGCGTCGCGCAGAAGCGCTCCAGCGCCTCGATGGCGCCCTTCACCTCGCCGCGCTTCAATCGGAAGCGGCCGCGCTCCAGGTCGATGGCGCCCTGGCGGTAGCCGGCGTCCAGCTTCGCCGCCTCGTCCAGGAGCAGCTCGCCGCGCTGCGCGTCGCCCGCGCCCAGGTATGCGACGCCGAGCAGGAACAGGGTGTCCACGTCCTCGTCGCCCGCCTCCAGGTTGGGCTTGAGGATGTCCACGGCCTCCTCATAGCGCTTCTGCTCCACGCGGATGTCCGCCAGTTCGTGGCGCGCGCGGCGCTCGTGGGGGTTGGTGAGGATGGTCCCCGCCAGGTACCCGGCGCGCTGGAAGCGCTTCATCATCCGCACGGGGCTGGGCAACAGCCGCCACGTGAAGCGGTCCGCCACGAAGATGAAGACGATGACCAGGCCCAGCGACAACAGCGGGCTGCCCGTCAGCAGCGTCAGGAACATCCACAACAGCCACTTGCTCATACGCTCCTCGAAATCCCTCGCGCGCGCCGGCTCGACTACAAGAGCCGCGCGCAGACGGCGCTGTGCACGTCCGCGCCCTTCTCCGTCAAGGCCAGTCGCCCGTTCGTGAGCGTCGCGAAGCCGTGCTCCACCAGCCGCGCCACCTCCGCCCGTCGGGGCTCCACCGGCTGGCCATATCGCTCACACACCGCCTCCCAGTCCACGCCCGACACCAGCCGCAGCCCCATCGCCAGCCGCTCCGCGAACAGCTCCTCGGCGCCCAGCGCCTCGCGGCTGTCCTCGGGCAGGCGCCCCGCCTCCACCTGGGCCAGGTACCTCTCCGGGCTGCGCAGGTTGGCGTAGCGCGAGGGCTCGGGGGACAGCAGCATCCCCGTGGCGCCCACGCCCAGCGCCAGGTACTCGCCGCCCGTCCAGTACAGCGCGTTGTGCCGGGAGCTGAAGCCCGCTCTGGCGTGGTTGGAGACCTCGTAGCGGGTGAGGCCCGCGGCGCCGTACACCTGGCGCACCGTGGCGGCCATCGTCACCACGTCGTCGTCCGAGGGCAGCTCCAGCTCGCCGCGCTTGAGCTGCTTGGACAAGGGCGTGTCCACCGCCAGCACCTCGCGCTCCACCGTCAGCGCGTACGTGGACAGGTGCTCGGGCTGGAGCGCCACCGCGCGGCGCGCGTCCTGCTCCACCTGGGCCACCGTCTGGCCGTGCACGCCGTAGATGAAGTCCATGGACACCACCGGGAAGCGCGCGCGCCGTGCCAGCTCCACCGCGCGCTCCACCTGCTCGGCGTCGTGCGCGCGGCCCAGCGCCTTGAGCGTCCGGGGCTCGAAGGACTGGACGCCCAGGGACAGCCGGTTCACGCCCGCGGCCCGGTAGCCCTCGAAGCGCTCCGCGTCCGCGCGCTCCGGGTTGCCCTCCAGCGACACCTCCGCGCCGGGCGACACCTTCAGCCTCGCGGCGATTCCGTCCAGCACGCGGGAGACGTAACGCGGATGCCACAGTGACGGAGTTCCACCGCCCAGGAAGATGGACTCCAGGGGCTTGTCGCGCAGCTCGGGCGAGAGGGCGAGGCGCGCGTCGAGCTCCGCCAGCACCGCGTTCGCGTAGCGCTCCTCGGGCACCTGGCGCGCCACGGCCACGGCGAAGTCGCAGTACGGGCACTTCGCGAGGCAGTAGGGGAAGTGCAGGTACAGCCCGAAGCGGGCCGCCGGCATCCCCGTGAGCAGGTCCACTGGCGCGTCGAACGGCATGAGGGGCAAACCTCTACTTCCGGCCCTTCAATTGCGCTTCCAGTTTGGCGATCTTCGCCTTGTAGCCAGCCGCCGCCTCGAGGGCCGTCTCGGCCGCCACCAGCTTGCGCTTGAGGTTGGCCGCGTCCGCCTTGAGCCCCTCCCGCTCGGCCTCCCAGTCGGCGGGCGCACTCGACGCCACGGGCTGTGATGCCTGGGCCAGCTTCTCTTCCAGCGCCTCGCGGGCCTGCTGCTCGGCGCGCAGCTTCGCCTCCGCCGCAGACAGCGCCGCCTTCGCCTCCTCCAGCTTCTTCTCGGACGCGGCGCGCGTCGCGGCCGACTCCTGCGCCTTGCCCGCCTGCGAGGACTCCGCGCGAGCAAGCCTTGCCTCGGCCTCCTGGAGCTTCGAGGTCAGCTCCGCGCGCGTCGCTTCCACGGCCTCGAGCTTCGAGGCCAGCTCCAGCCGCGCCACCTCGACGTCCTTGAGCCGGGTCTCCGCCGCCTGGGCCGCCGCCTCCTCCTTCTGCTTGCCGGCCTGCGCGGTCTGCGCCGCCTGGCTCGCGCGGGCCGCGTCGGTCTTCGCCGTCTCCAGCGCGCCCTCCAGCATCTTCAGCCGCTGCTGGAGCCGCTCCGCCTTGTCCGCCTCGGCGCGCGCGGCCTCCAGTTCCTCGCGCAGCTCCGCCAGCTGGGCCTCGGCGCCGCCCTGCCCTTCCGCCAGCGCGTCCGCGCGGGCTTCCACTTCCGCCGCGTGCACCTGCGCGTCGGAGCGCTCCGCCTCCGCGGCCTCGCGGCGCACGCGCTCCAGGGACACCTCCTCCTTCGCCTGCGCGAGCGCGCCCTGCACCCGGACGAGCTCCGCCTCGCGCTGCGCGGAGGCCGTCTCCAGCATCGTCACCCGCGCGGCCAGCCCCACGCGCTCGGCGTCCGTGGTGGCGGTCTTCATCTCCGCGGCGGCGAGCTGCTTCTTGAGCTCGTCACGCTCGGCGTGCGCGGCCTCCAGCGCCGCGGACACCTCGCCCACCTTCGCCTCGGCCTGCTGCGCCGCCTCGCCCAGCGCCGCCGCGTCCGCCTCCATGCGGTCACGCAGCGAGACCTGCTCGACCTCCAGCGCCTCCAGCGCCTCCTTCAGCGCCGCGGCCTCGCCCTCCGCCACCTGCGCCCGCTCGCCGGCCTGCGCGAGCCCCTCTTCCAGGGCCTGGGCGCGCTCGTTCGCGCGCGCGGCCTCGGTCTCCAGCCGCGCCGTGAGTCGGGCCACCTCGGCGGCGCGTTGCTCCAGCGCCTGCCGCAGCACGGGCAGCTCGGAGGCCTCCGTGGTGCGCGCGGTGAGCGCCGCGCGCAGGCCCACGATTTCGGCGTCCTTCAGGGCCAGCGCCTTCTCCAGCTCGGAGGTCTGCGCCTGCAGCGTGCGCAGCCCCTCCTCCACCACCGCGAGCTGGCGGCGCGCCTGGTCGCGCTCCTCCTCCAGCGTGCGCGAGCGGGTCTGCGCCTCCTCCAGCGAGCTCTTGGACCAGTCGCTCTCGCTCTCCACCGCGGAGAGCGCGCCCTGCGCCTCGGCGAGCGCGGCCTCCAGTTGGCCCACGCGCAGGCCCAGCGAGTCGCGCTCGGCCGTGGCCGTCTCCAGCTCGCCGCCCAGTCGCTCCACGTCGGAGAGCACCTGCTGGTACTGCTCCTGGACGGCCTCCAGCGCGCCCTGCGCCTCGGACTTCTCCGCCGCCAGCTCCGCGACGCGGTCCTGCGCCAGCGACAGCGCCTCCTTGGCGCCCACCAGCTCCTCGGCCACCGCGCCCCGCGACTCGCGCTCGTCGTGGAGCTCCGCCGTCAGCCGGGGGACCTCCGACTCCACCTCCGCGAGCGCCCGCGACAAGTCCTTGCGGTCCGCCTCCACCGCGGACAGCTCCGCCTCCACCGCGGCGAGCTTCGCCTCGGCGTCCGCCGCGCGCTTCTCCGCGCTGGCCAGCGCCTCCGAGGTCTGCGCCAGCTTCGCCGGGGAGTCCTTCACCGCCCCCAGCTGCGCCTTGGCCTCCGCGGCCTCCTTGCGCGCCTGGGTGAGCGACTGCTTGAGCCCCGTCACCTCCCCGTCGCGCTCGGCGTACAGGGTGCGCGCCCGGGCCAGGGTCTCCGTCTTCTGCCGGACGACGGCCCGGAAGTACTCGAGCTTCTCCTCTGGAGAAGCCCCCATGGGCATCCGGGGCTCGGCGGCCTCCTTGAAGGGATCATCCCCGGGCACCCGCACCGCCCGCGAAACCGGGGCCGGGGTGGTGGCGATGGGGG
>NZ_SRLW01000132.1:0-26618 GCF_006518215.1 Myxococcus sp. AB025B | reverse complement strand
TTGCCCGCCCGCCCCGGTGGGACTCGCGCCGCCGCGTCGAGCCCGCCAACGTGGCGGACGGTGAGCAGGTGGGCCGCGAGTCCTCGGCGCGGTCCGTCGACAAGGTGAACCTGGCCCAGCAGCTGGCGCTGTTCTCCGAGCACGGGGCCATCGGTGAGCTCAACGGGCGGCGCGTTCGGCTGGCGAAGCTGTCGGGCCCGTGTGCGTGGCGCCACCATGAGCACGAGGACGTGTTGTTCCTCGTGCTGAGCGGGCGGCTGCGCATGGAGCTGCGCGAGCGCACGGTGGAGGTGGAGCCCGGCGAGCTCATCATCATCCCGCGCGGCGTGGAGCATCGACCCTTGGCGGAGGAAGAGGCCCACGTGCTGCTCCTCGAGCCTGTCGACACGGGCAACGTGCGCGAGGAGCGCACGGCGGACCCGCTGGAGCACCTGTAGGGCCCGGTCGCCCGTGAGGTGCGCCGGGCTCATGGCCGCAGGTCTCCCGGACGAGCGAGCGCTCCAGGCGGCGAGCAGCCCGGGCTCCTCGTCCGTGAAGCACATCCCACCTTAGACACGGACTCGAGCGGCCTTGCGGCCTGGGACGTGTCGGCATGCGCATCCATCACCTGAACTGCACCACCCTGTGTCCACCCGGGGGCCGCCTCATGGACGGGCGCCGGGGCTTCCGAGGTCCCGCGGCGCTGACCTGCCATTGCCTGCTGGTGGAGGGAGCGAACGGGCTCATCCTCGTGGACACCGGCTTCGGCCTGCAGGACGTGCTCCATCCCCAGGTCCGTCAGAGCCCGCTCTTCCTGGACATGCTGTGTCGGCCCCAGCTGCACGAGGGTGCCACGGCCATCCGGCAAATCGAGCGGATGGGCTTCAAGGCGCAGGACGTGCGCGACATCGTCCTCACCCACCTCGACTTCGACCATGCCGGCGGGCTCGATGACTTCCCGCATGCGCGCGTGCACCTGCTCGCGGACGAGTACCTGGCGGCCACCGCGCGGACGTCACCGCTGGACCGGCAGCGCTACCGCCCCGAGCAGTGGATGCACGAGTCGCACTGGGTGACGTACCCCACGGGACAGGTGGGTGAGCGTTGGTTCGGGTTCGACTGCGTGCGCGACCTGAAGGGACTCCCTCCCGAAATCCTGCTGGTGCCGCTGGTGGGGCACACGCTGGGGCACGCGGGTGTGGCGGTGCGCTCGGGGAGCGGGTGGCTGTTGCACGCGGGCGACGCGTACTTCTTCCACGGGGAGATGGACTCGGGGCGCTATCGCTGCACACCAGGGCTGCGCGCGTATCAACGGCTCATGGAGAAGGACCGGCCCATGCGCCTGCACAACCAGCGACGGCTGCGTCAGCTCAAGCGCCTGCACGGGGACGAGGTGACGGTGTTCTGCGCGCACGACTCGCTGGAGTTCGAGCGGCTGGAGTCGCGCGAGAAGCACACGGAGACCTCGGCCTTCCGCGCGTTCGTCACGCCGCCCGAGGAGCACGTCCACCCGTTCTGAGGGGACTCAGGCGGGGGCCGACTCCAGGAGCTGTTCGAGCAGCGGCAGTTCCACCGTGCAGGTGGCGCAGTCACCGGGTGTGCCCTCCATGCGCAGGGTGCCTCCGTGGGCGTCCACCCACTGTTGGACCAGGTAGCGACCCAGCCCGGCGCCATCGTCGGGAAGGGGCAGGCCCTCGACCACGATTCGCGCCCGGGTGCGCCCCACTCGCTCGACACGAAGCCGCACCGGGTGCCCCGCTCCGAGCTCCAGCGCATGGGAGATGAGGTGGGTCAGCACCTGCTCCAAGCCCAATCGCTCCCATCGCCCCACGAGCCCTGGCTCCGCGTCGAAGAGGAGCGGGCTGCCTGCCCGTGTCGCGGACTCGGTGAAGCGCTCCATCACCTCGTGAGCCAGGTGTGACAGGTCCACCGGCTCCGCGACCTGGCGACCGGTGAGCTGGCTCGACACGTCCCACAGGTTCAAGAGCAACTGACCCAGACGGCGGGATTGTTCGAGCGCACGGCCGACTCCGTCCCTCACGCGGTCCGGCTCCGAGGAGGGGTCCACCCGCTCCAGGCCGCGCAGGAGCCACTGCAAGGTGTCGAACGGGATGCCCAGGTCGTGCGCCCTCACGCCGATGCGCGCCATCATCTCGTGCGCGTCGCTGCGGAGCGTGGCCTCTTCCACCGTCAGCGCGGACCGGGGATCCACCTCCGGGCTTCCGCGCGGTGGGGTCTTGGAGCCATCGCCGGGTCTCGCGGCCTCACCGCGCGACGGACCGTCTTCGTCGAGCAATGAGTCGATGAGCGCCTCCGCGAAGAAGAAGGTGCCGGCCCTGGTGCGTGGACGCGCGGCCTCGTCGACTCTCTCCGAGACGCCATTCGCGGCCTGCACGCTCTCGGCGCGCGGCTTGATTCGCGGGGGGCTGGCCTCGACCGGTGGCGGTGGCAGCCGGGACAGCAACAGTCCCCCCGAGGTCGCGGCCAGCGCGAGGACCAGGCTCATCGTCACCAGGGAGAGCAGCAGGACCTGCTCCTCCGTCTCCACCACGGACTGGAGGCCCGTGCCCACCTGCGACTCCATCCGGGTCGAGAGTTGATGGAGCGTCGCGTAGGTGGCTAGCCGCGTGTCCCGGGCACGCTCCTCGAACAGGGCCTCGCGTCGTGAGTGCGCGGCGCGCGTGGCGTGGATGGCGACCCACTCCCGCACGGCCTGCTCGTGCTCCTGCTCCGCTCGCAGCACCGACGCGAGCAGCGCCGCGGCGGGCGGGGCCACCCCTCGAGACACCAGCCGCTCGTGCGTGACGATGAAGCGCTCGCGAGAGCGCACCCGGTCCTCGGCGAAGAACGCATCGTCGGACAAGACGACGCTCCGCTCGCTGGAGACCTTGTCGGTGAAGGCCCTGCGCAGGCGCTCCACCTCCAGCCGGTCCATCGACATCGCCAGGAGGTTCGCCCTGCGACTGGAGCGCGCGGACACGAGCTCCACGGCCAACGTGCACGTCAGCACCAGCGCGACGAGCAGGGCCGCGATGAAACCAGCGCCCACGCGCTGGAAGAACGTCCACGGCCGCCCCACACCCGCCCCCCTCCGGACAGGCCCTAAGGTGAGGACACGCAGCTCGCGCCTACACCCCCACCCGAGGAGCGCCGACGCGCTCACGCGTGAACAGTCTCAGCGGCTCCGGATATCACTCCCGTGGGAGAGCCCATCCATGAACGGAGCGTCAGCATCGGTGCCCAGGGCAATCTTGCGAACCGGTCGCATGGAAGCCCCGGGCCGTCAATCCGGGAGGCGCCGGCTCACGTCCTGGCGAGGGGCTCGCAGGCCGAGCACACGCCGAACAGCTCGTGGATGTGCCCGGTGAGTCGGAAGCCCAGGCTCTTCGCCACGTCGTTCTGGAGCAGCTCGATGGCCTCGAAGTGGAACTCCACCACCTTGCCGCACGAGGAGCAGATGATGTGGTCGTGGTGCTCGCGCTCGAAGGCGCGCTCGTAGCGCTGGCCCTCGCCGCCGGAGACCAGCGTCTGGTGGATGAGCTCCGCCTCCACCAGCAGCGGCAGCACCCGGTACACGGTGGCCGGGTGCACGTCCTCCGCGCCCCGCTGCCGCACGGAGCGCACCAGCTCCTCCGCCGTGAAGTGCCCCACGTGCTCCAGCGCCGCGCGCGCCACCGACTCGCGCACCAGCGAGCTCTTGAGCCCCTTGCGCCGCACGAAGGCGCGAAGGTGCTCCAGCGCACGGTTCAGCCCCTCGGGACCCAGCATGGATGGATGAGACGCCCGACGCATGGCCACATCATGCGACTGGGTCGCACTTCACGTCCAGTCAGGCGACACCCCGGGCGTGGGCGCTCAGCCCTGGGTCGTCCCCGGGGTGGCGGGCGCCTGCGCGGGGGAGGCCGGGGCCTCGCCACCGGAGGGCGCCTCGAAGCTGCCCGTCTCCGGGTCCACGGACCAGGCGGAGAACTTCTGCTGCTTCACGTCCTTGAGCTTCCCGTCCTGGTAGCAGACGGAATAGACGAGGAAGAACTCCTTCTCCATCGACGGCGTGCCGTGGCGGTAGCAGTCCGCGCCCGTGGCGTCCTGCTCGCGCGTCATGGGCCGGCCCAGGAGCGCCACCACCTGGTCCGACGTCATGCCCCCGTGCATGGACTTGAAGCCATGGGGCGTGACGACGCGGAAGGTGTTCGCCTGCTCGCGGGCCATCACCCAGAAGCCCACCGCCAGCGTGACGGGGATGAGGGCCGCGACGAGCGCCACGGCCCAGCGGCCCTTGGAGGCCTTGCCTTCCTTCTGGAAGGCCGTGAAGAGGTTGCTCGAATCCGTTGGCTCGGCAACCAGGGCGGCGTTCGGCGGGTTCTCTGTCGGGCTCACGTCGACTGACATGCCGTTCCAACAGCCCGGATGCAAGAAACTCCACGCGACCTGTCCGGTAACGCCTGCCCGGCGCCTTCCCAGGCCTTACATCGGGGGCGGAGGGGCTGCCCTTCGTGACACGGAAGTTCACAATCCGGGGGTTGCCGTCCTGCTACATCCCCCGCCGAGGTAGGAACCCAGGAGCCGTGAGAGATGGCGAAGCGAGGGGCCGCCGGACGCAGCACCCAGAAGCCGTTGGAGCGAGACGTCCTGCCCGCGGGGACCGACCCGGAGGAGGGGCTCTTCTTCAACCGCGAGCTGTCCTGGTTGGCCTTCAACGACCGGGTGCTCCAGCTGGCCGAGTCGGCGGACGAGCCGCTGCTCGAGCGGCTGAAGTTCGTGGCCATCTACGCGCGCAACCTGGATGAGTTCTTCATGATTCGCGTCGCCCGCCTGCACGAGCAGGTGCGCGGCAACGTGGCCCGGCTGGTCCCCGACGGCGCGTCCCCGGGCCAGACGCTGGACAAGCTGCACGAGGGCATCTTCGAGCAGAGCAAGCGCCACAGCGCCATCTTCGAGAAGCTCCTGCGGCCCGCGCTCGCGGAGAAGGGCCTGCGCATCCTCTCCGCCAAGGACCTGGACGCCGAGCAGCGCGCGCAGGTGGACCAGCGCTTCAAGGAACAGATTTTTCCCGTGCTCACGCCGCTGGCCATCGGCCTGGGCCGGCACTTCCCGTACATCTCCAACCTGTCGCTCAGCCTCGCGGTGCTCTTGAGGGACCCGGACGCGGGCGAGGAGAGCGTGGCGCGGGTGAAGGTGCCCAAGGAGCTGCTGCCGCGCTTCCTGCCCCTGAAGAACAACGTCTTCGTGCCGCTGGAGGAGGTCATCGCCCAGCACCTGGGAGATTTGTTCCCGGGCATGGAGGTGCTCAGCTGGAGCCTGTTCCGCGTCACCCGCGACGCGGACTTCACCGTGTCCGAGGACGCGGAGGACCTGCTCAAGGCGGTGGAGACGGAGCTGCGGCAGCGGCGCTTCGGGGACGTCATCCGGCTGGAGGTGCAGGCGGGGATGAGCCCCAAGCTGCTGGAGCCGCTGGTGGAGGCGCTGGGGCTGGAGTCGCGGCAGGTGTACGAGGAGCAGGGGCTTCTGGGCCTGGGGGACCTGCAGGCCATCGCGTTCGCGCCCGGCTTCCCGGAGCTGAAGGACCCGCCGTGGACGCCCGTCACCCAGCCCCGGCTGCGCCCGGACTCGGACGCGCCCGAGGGGACGACGGTGATGGCGGCGATGCGGCGGGGGGATTTGCTGGTGCACCACCCCTACGACTCGTTCGGCTCGTCGGTGGAGCGCTTCGTCACGGAGGCGGTGGCGGACCCGGACGTGCTCGCCATCAAGCAGACGGTGTACCGCACGTCGGACAGCTCCCCGCTGGTGCCCGCGCTGATTACCGCGACGGAGAACGGCAAGCAGGCCGTGTGCATGGTGGAGCTCAAGGCGCGCTTCGACGAGCGCACCAACATCAAGTGGGCCAACGCGCTGGAAGAGGCGGGCGTGCACGTGGTGTATGGGATTCCGTCGCTCAAGACACACGCGAAGGCCATCCTCATCGTGCGGCGCGAGGGCGAGCGGGTGCGGCACTACGTGCACGTGGGCACGGGCAACTACAACCCGAAGACGGCCCGGCTCTACACGGACATGGGCCTGTTCACCACGGACCCGGACATCGGCGCGGACGTGGCGGACCTGTTCAACTACCTCACCGGCTTCGGCCGGCCCAAGAGCTTCCGCAAGCTGCTGGTGGCGCCGCTCACCATGCGCGAGGGGCTGCTCGAGCACATCAAGGCCACCGTCGTCGCGCACACGCTGGAGCGCCCCGCGCGCATCCAGATGAAGATGAACGCGCTGGTGGACCCCATCATCATCCGCGCGCTCTACGACGCGTCCCGCGCGGGCGTGAAGGTGGAGCTCAACGTGCGCGGCATCTGCTGCCTGCGCCCGGGCGTGCCCGGCGTCTCCGAGAACATCCGCGTGGTGTCCACGCTGGGCCGCTTCCTGGAGCACGCGCGCCTGTACCTCTTCGAGCGGGGACAGGAATTGCGCTGCTACATCGGCTCCGCGGACCTGATGCCTCGCAACCTGGACCACCGGGTGGAGATTCTGGCCCCGGTGGAGGACCCCACGCTGGCCGCGCAGGTGCGCGACTCGCTGGAGCGCAGCCTCGCGGACAACACCCACGCGTGGGAGCTGCAAGCCGATGGCACCTGGAAGCGCCTGGTGCCACCCGCCGGCGGCGAGAAGCGCTGGGCCCAGGGCGAAATCATGGAGCGCGCCACGCGGGCCGCCCAGTTCCCCGGGGCCCGTCCCCTGCCCTGAGGCCCCGACTCAGCGCGCCGAGGTGGACCTCGCCGTCCACCAGGAGCACCGGGCCTTGCCGCGCGGAGGCCGCGCCGGAGGGCGTGGGCGCGCGCGCGGGGTGCAGGAGAGGAGCCTGGGGGGCTTCGGACTCCGGCTGATGGCGCGCACCCGGTACCAACGCGGGGAGCGTCCGGCGAAACGAATGGACCTGCTGGCCACGGGGGCCTCGCTTCCTTCAGGGGTGTGGAAACAGAGGAAAGACCGGAGAATCAGGCGCGCCTCTGCCACAGCTGCAGGTCCGAATTCAAGCCTTAATGATAATTTACCGCCAGGGCCGAAATTGACTCACCCCGGTCCGCGCTCGGAGTCCTCGCGGCGGTGGGCCTCCACCTCGAGGACCTCGTTCCACTGAATCCACCCGGAGCGGGCGGCGTGACGCGCCGCGCTGGTGGTGTCGTCCACGGCGAGCATCTGGCTGCCCGCGTCGCGGATGTCGGCGGCGATGGCCTCCAACTCCCGGGCGCGGCGGGGGTGGCCGGGCACGTTGCGGATGTAGACGCCGAGGATGCGGCCGGGGAACTCGCGGACGATGGTGCGGTAGTGCTCGGCGTCCTCCTGGCCGCTGTCGCCGATGAGGATGAAGGGCAGGTGGTCCAGGTCCGTGAGCAGCCCGCGAATCTTCTCCAGCTTGTGGCCGTGGCCGCCGCCGGGGGCGAAGCCCGTGCTGGACAGGCCCCAGTCGCGCAGGAGCAGCGGCCCGGTGGGGATGTGGTGCAGCGCGAGGAACTCGTCCAGGTGCTCGTACAGGTTCCAGGGGCTGCTGGAGACGTAGAAGATGGGGTTGTCGCCCTGGCCGTCCGCGCCCGCCTGGAGCGCCGCGTAGAAGGCGTCCACGCCCGGGAAGGGCAGGCGCACGCGGTGCTCGGTGAGGAACAGGGCCCAGGCGCGCTTGAGCAGGTCCGTCACGCCGGTGACGATGACGGTGTCGTCGATGTCGCTGATGACGCCGTAGCGCGCGCTCGTCCCGGCCACGCGCACGGGGGCGGCCACGCGGGGCACGCCCTCCGGCTCGGGAGACAGCAGCTCCAGCTCCACCATGTGCCAGCCCGAGCGCACGCCCTCGGGCGGGGGCACCCACAGCTCCAGGAAGCCCTCCTCGTCGGTGGTGCCCTCCCAGCGCTTGTCGCCCCAGCGCACCGCCACCTTCGCGCCGGCGATTTCGCGCGTCATGTAGCGCTTGTAGGAGGCCACCGCGCTGCTCCACACCGTGTGGCGTCGCTGCTGCGGCTGGATGTGGCGGTCCTCCAGCACGCGCGCCTTGATGACCGCGCGCTCGGGGGTGCCGTGGCCCCGGTACGGGAGGATGCGCAGCGGCGGGGCGATGCCCAGCGAGCGGCGGAGGCTCCGGCTCATTGCGTCATAGCGGGCGTCGACACGGACGGCGAGTCGGTAGAAGGCGGGTCTGAAGTCGGCCATGGCGCGGAGCGTAAGAAGTGGGAGGGGGGACTGTAGAAGACTCCGGGGCCCGAGGCGGAGCAAAGCCGCGCGCCAGGTCGCGGGCACGCTCCGTATCCCAGGTGCCGTCCCCCACTCGACAAGGAGTCACGCCTTGCTGCGTCGTCATGTCCGCTGGTTGCTGGCCGCCGCTTCCCTGCTCGTCGCCTCGGTGGCCTGGTCGCAGTCCACGCCGAGCATCACCTTCCAGTCGCCCTCGCAGGGCTGGAACGTGTTCGCGTCATCCAACCCCCTGCCCTTCGGCGCCACGGCGAGCATCGTCTTCGACGTGTCGCGCCTGACGCAGTGCCGGGGCAACATCAACGCCACCACGCCGGGGTGGACGATTACCGGCCACTACCAGTTCAACAACGGGCCGGTGCAGAGCTTCTGGGTGGCGGGGTTCTCCTCCACGCCCAACCCGCCCGCGCCGTCCATCCCGCTCAACACGCGCGGAGACCTGGCCATCTGGTTCGAGAACACCAGCCGCTGGGGCTGCCAGGCGTGGGACTCCAACTTCGGCAACAACTACCACTTCAACGTGCAGTGATTCGCGAGGGGGCCCGGAGGCTCCGGGCCCGCCTTGCTCCGCGGACTCACATGCCCGCGACGCCGCCGATGCCGGGCTTGAAGCGGTAGATGAAGTACGGCGCGTTCGCGGCGATGTGCGCCTTGGACTGGAGCATGTGGTGGGGGATGGCGCTGTCGGCCACGTAGAGCCAGCCGTCCGGCCCGTGGTTGAGCGCGTCCGCCCAGCGCAGGCGCGGGGACTTCACCAGCGTCTCCAACCGGCCATCCGGGCTCATGCGCAGCACCGCGCCGTGCTCCACGTCCGTCACCAGCACGTTGCCCTCCGTGTCCGCGCTGAGCCCGTCGTTGAGCGGCTTTCTGCCCACGGCTTGGAGGCGCGTGCCCAGGGCCTCGTCATCGAGCGCGCGGTCCTTCAGGTCCGCGGTGCGCACGCGGTACATCGTGTCGTGGTTCATCGCGCCGAACCACAGCCACTCGTCGCTGGGGTCCAGCGCGATGCCGTCCACGCCGCACTTGAGCGCGGCGAGCCCCCCGAAGAACACCATGTCCTTGATGGGGTTTCGGATGATGAAGTCCTGGGGGAACACGGCGTCGTGCTTCTCCAGCACGCGGCGCGACTCCTTCGTCGCCACGTCGTGGACGATGAGCGCCGGGGAGCGCCGCCAGAAGCCCACGTCCGCGATGAACACCGTCTGGCCGCGCGCGTCCACGCGCAGGTCCTGGAGGAACGAGCCTGGCGGGGCGATTTGCGGCGGGACGTCGTACTCGTGCGCCAGGTGGCCGGTGGCCAGCTCGAAGGCGAGCAGCCGGGGGACACCGAGCCCGTGGTTGCCGTGGTCGATGGTCCACAGCCAGCCGCGCCGGTCGATGGTGATGCCGAGCACCGTGTCGAACAGCCGCGCCTGCACCGCCTCCGAGGGGAAAGGCACCGCCTTGCCGTCCACCCACTCGAACAGCTTCGCGCCCTGGGGCCGGCTCTCCGGATGCAGTGTGTAGAAGACGCGGCCCGTGGAGGAGACCGCGACGTTGCCGATGGGCTCGGGGCTGCGCACCACCTCCTCCAGCGCGCTGTCCGGGAGCAGGGGCATGCCCGTCACGTCCGGGTACGGTTCGCCTCCCCCGTAGCGCAGCCGCACCCCGACCAGCGCGAGCGCCACCAGGCCCACCACGGCGATGACGGCCTTGAGCCCCCGGGCGACGAGCGCGCGAGGTGCGGGGGACGACGAGGGAGCGGAGACGGTCGGTTCGGCCATGAGCGGGATTGGGGAGAGGGACACCCACCAGACGTGGTGAGTCATCACTCTCCCTCAATACGGAGGCCGACGACGAGTGGTTCTCTTCGCCGTCCTCGAGGGCGAGCAAGCCCTCGCGTGGAGAACAGGGGCTCCGGGTCGAAGTACATGGCCGGATGGCAACCCCGTGCGTAGCATGGCCCCATGACGACCTGGACCGCCCAGACCTTCAACCGTGTCCTGGCCGACCTGAAGGCCGCGGCGCGCGCCGAGCCCAAGGAAGAGCAGCGGGCTCGCGCGGACTTCCCCGCGGAGTGGGACCCCGTGAGCTTCGCCTGGCTGGACGCGGCGCTGCTCGCCTGGCGGCTCCATGGGCTGGAGGATGACCAAGGGCAGACGCTCGCCGACCGACAGCTCGCCCGCGCGGGCCAGGGATTGTCTCGCGCCGAGCGCGTCATCCTGAAGGGGCTGGCGTCCTCCTGGTGCTCGGTCTTCGAGGTCGTCGAGGTCTGGCGGGACCAGGGACTGCGCCTGCGTGACCTGCTCCTCGACGAGACGCTCGACGTCCGGGAGAAGCTCCTCACCCACGCCGTGGAGCCCGGGGACCTCCTGGCGTCCTGGGTCATGCCGGCGGACGACCACCTGGAGCTCACCGGTGGCGTGATGGCCGTCGCCGAGGAGCAGCGCGCCCCACTCTTGAAGAAGCTCCGCCCGGCGCTGAAGTCCTTGCCGCCCGAGGCGGACTCCGCCACGCGCCGTCGGGAGCTGCGGCGACTCGCGCCACGGCTCTATGGGCAGCTGTTCGAGCTGTCACGCCCGGCCTTCGACCCCGAGGAGGCCCTGGACTCCTCGGAGGAGCTCTTCGGCGCCACCCACCACCGCGCGTTCCTGGACTTCGTGGGACGGAACAAGCGACGGGGCTCGGCGCGACAGAAGGAGCTGGAGCCAGGGTCCGCCTATGTCTTCAAGCTCGGCCCCATCGAGACGACCCAGGATGGCGCGGCGTCGTTCTATGTCGCGGTGCGCGCCGACGGCGAGGTGCTGCCCCCCGTGATGGCGGTGCGAGACGCGGAGGGACTCGCGCAGCTCGCGCCTGTCTTGAAGGGCACGCGGTGCTACTGCGAGAGCCGACTGACCCGGAGCGCCAAGGGACTGGGGTTCACCTCGCGACCGACCCCTCCCTCCATCAGCAGGCTTCGCGCGCTGCTCGCGCTCCAACTCCTCCAGGGGCCTGCCCGTCGCGAGGAGAGGATTCCTCCCGACAGCATGGCGGCCCTGGTGGAGTCCTCCGCGGACTTCATCCGGGCCGCGCCTTGGGAGTCCTGGAGCAACGAGGAGCTCTTCCTCGTCTCGCTCGGGGGCAGCCTCCAGGGGACCCAGGAGGTGTCCGTCATGGGCAACGGCGGCTCCGAGTACGGCCTCTCCCTCTTCGACAAGCCGGGCTCCGCGGAGCGCCTGGCTCGGACGGAGTTCGCCCGGCCCGGGGTCCAGGCGCTCCTCCCGGAGGTGCTGGGACTGACGCTCGAGGACACGCCGGACTGGGCCTCGAAGGCCGTGCAGCAACACACGGGCATCCCCTTCATCCCGGAGCTGCTGCGCGTCACGCGCAACAAGCCGCGGCTGGCCGACGCCCGGGAGGTGCTCCTCGCGGCGGCGGTGGCGCGGGCGGTGGCGCGGGCGAGGCCCGGGGACTTGCGCGTGGAGGAGGAGCTGCGCGTGGGGGACCTCCACGTGAAGGTCCGGTTGGAGGTGCCGCTCCCCTTGTTCACGGGACACTACGTGGGCGAGCGCGACCTCGGTGAGCTCCTGGAGCTGCCGGGTGCGCGGGTGAAGAAGGTCCGTGAGCCCACGCGCGAGGTGCCTCGGCGCAAGGTGTCCGAGTCGCTGCTCGACTTCGCCCAGCCGCTGTTGGAGCGCACGGGCGGTGGGTTCCTGGACGAGTCCGCGGTGTTCACGCGCCTGGCGCTGGCGCTCACCACGTGGAACGCCGTGGTGCAGGACCGATGGGAGCCTCGCAAGGGCTGGGTGGAGCATGCCCGGGCCACGCTGCGGCGGCTGGCGCACCCGGACCGGCAGGAGTTCCTCGCGGGCTTCGAGGCGCTGGTGGAGCGCAAGCAGCGTCACTTCGCTGACGACCCGAGGTTGCTCACCGGGCTGGACCTGACGGTGGGCCGCACGGGGCAGCCCGGCATCAAGGTCATCGGCGTGCTGGCGCCCGGGGCCTGGCCGGAGTTCCTGGGGATGTAGTGCTCACGACTTTCGTCGTGTCGTCGAACCCTTGCGCTTCTGGAAGCCCTTCACGCGGGCCTTCCAATCGAAAATCGCGGCGCCCGTGCTTTGCCGCAATTCGCTCGCGTGGGCTTCCACCGACCCACGGTACGAGGAGGGCCTCTTCCAGCCATTCCTCTGCGCGGCCAGCGTCTCCAAGTCATCCGCCTCTTCAAAGGACATGCAGCCACAAGCGACCATCCACGCCAGCAGACTCAGGAAGTCGAGGACAGGAACGCCGAGCCTGTTCGCGGTCCTGGCCGCTCCACCATCAAAAGTCGCAAGTGGCAGGAACCGTTGCTTCTGGGCCGCCACCAGCACTACGGCCAGTGACTCCGCTTCACCCAGGTCCTGGTTGCTGAAGAGCCCGCCTCGAATCCTCGCCAACTCGTCCCACTCACGCGAGCCGGGTACGACCGGATGCTTCGTCATCCGCAGCTCAGTCAAGAGCTTGCGCAGTCTCGGGCCATCCTTGCTGAGCTCCGCATGCACGCTGGCCGCGACGTGGAGTGGTGCCAGCCCCTTGAGCCGGGGGAGCGCTTCACACTTATCCAATCGGAACAGGACACAGGCATCCAGCATGATGCCTTCCGCGGGAAACCTATGCGCTGACATTCGCCGCGTGTTCCCCACGAGGAATGACGTAGTGCTCGTCGTCGAGCACGATGTCACGCTCTTCCAGAATCAACCGCCAGTTCGACGTCGCGGAGAGCCCCAGAAGCTCGCGCCAGCGACCTGTCGTGATTCTCTTTTGAGCCAGGGCGATGTTCGCGATGTCCAGCAAGGATCCACGTCGCTCCAGCGCAATCAATCCATCGGAGCCAGTCGTCCTCAGCTCGCGATCATCCATGCTCGCGAAAGGAGGTGCTCTCTGGACCTTGTTGCGCAGCATGGTGGCTTCGGACCAGAAGTCGCAGTTCACCAGGTGGTGAGCCATGGCCTCCACGCCCATGCCGAAGTACAGCGACAAGGACAGCAGATGCTGCTGCGTGGGAGGCGTGCCCGCACCCAGGCCGGACTCTCCCAGGAAACGCCGCACGGCCAACCTGGGCGCGAGGAAGTATGCGGCGAAGGCATTGGCTCGCTTCTCGAGGTCGGAACCCCGTGCTCCCTTGACCTCGACATGCCCGTAGTCTCCCTTCGGGGGACGATCGAACAGGGCGTGACACAGCTCGTGCGCGAACGTCATTCGGGCCGCCGTCACGAGCCCTCCCCGAGCCCTTGCATTCACGACGACGCAGGGAGGCGCCTTCGCGGCAATCCAGGTCGCACCATCCACAGATTCGGAGGCGAACTGGGTGAAGAACGTGGCAATCCCGAAGCGGGCCATGTCTGCCCGCACGGAAGGAATCGGATTCAACGGGTTTCCGAGCTCCTTCCGCACACGCCCAGCCAGCACTTCGGCCTGAGCCACCACGCTCCCCTCGACATTCAAGGGCCCGAGTGCGGCTCCGCGCTGAGCCCACCAGTCAGGCAACTCCAGGAAGCGGGAGAGCGCGTGGTAGTCACGCGCGGCCGTGGACACCTTGGCCAGGCCCTGCATGAGGGTCGCGGGGTCTTCTTCGTGTGAGGCGGACTTCAGCGCGATGGCTGGGGCCTCCCAGAAAGTCGCGCCCGAAAACAAATCGTCGAGCACCCCACCCAAAGTCCCCACGAGGCTCACCAACGTCGAGACCTCGACACGTCCCGTCCGCTCCGCGATACGGACCTCGGAGTGAGGGACGCCCGCACGTTGCGCCAGCTGCTGCTGGGTCAGGTCCCACGCCTTCCGGGCCGTGGCCAGACGGGTGGCGATCTGCTTGGCGGAGTTCGTCTTCACGGCTCCAGTTTTACCATGCCGCCCCATATCACTCGTCAATAGATGTCGAGTGGTTCCAAGCCCGCATCGTCAGTCCTTGCGCCCCAGCGTCCGGTCCAGGTTGTACGCGGCGCTGATGAGCGACAGGTGGGTGAGCGCCTGGGGGAAGTTGCCGAGCGACTCGCCCCCCATGCCCGTCTGCTCCGCGTACAGCCCCACGTGGTTGGCGTAGCCGAGCATCCGCTCGAACATCAGCCGCGCCTCCTCCAGCAGGTCCGGCCGCGCCGAGTTCGCCCGCGTCATCGCCTCCACCAGCCAGAAGCTGCACAGGTTGAACGTCCCCTCGCTGCCGGGGATGCCGTCCAGCGTCGCCTCCACGTCGTAGCGGTACACCAGCCCGTCCGACGCGAGGCCCCCCTGCGACGGCGGCTGACGCAGGTGGTCCAGCATGGACAACATCCGGGGGTCCACCGGCGACAGGAAGAAGACCAGCGGCATCAACAGGTTCGCCGCGTCCAGCGTGTCCTTCCCATAGGCCTGGATGAAGGAGCCGCGCTTCTCGCTCCAGCCCTGGACCATGATGTCCTCGAAGATGGCGTCACGCGTCGCGAGCCACCGCGCCCGGTCCGCCGGGAAGCTGCGCTTGTCCGCCAGCCGGATGGCCCGGTCCAGCGCCACCCAGCACATCAGCTTCGAGTACACGAAGTGCCGCCGGCCTCCGCGTATCTCCCAGATGCCCTCGTCCGGCTGGTTCCAGTGCTCGCACACCCAATCCACCAACCGGCGCAGGTGCATCCAGAAGTCGTAGGAGATGGGCGCCGCGTACTTGTTGGACAGGTACACCGAGTCCATCAGCTCGCCGTAGATGTCCAGCTGGAGCTGGTCCGCCGCCGCGTTGCCGATGCGCACCGGCCTGGCGCCGCCGTAGCCCTCCAGGTGCGACAGCTCCTCCTCCTGGGGCACCGGGCTGCCGTCCAGCGCGAACATCAGCGGCAGGGGCCCGTCCCCGTGCTCCGCGCACCGCGCCTCCACCCACCGCATGAAGGCCGCCGCCTCCTTCTTGAAGCCGATGCGCAGGAACGCGTAGACGGTGAAGGCCGCGTCGCGCAGCCAGCAGAAACGGTAGTCCCAGTTGCGACTGCCACCGGGTGACTCGGGCAGGCTGCACGTGGGCGCCGCGACGATGGCCCCCGTCGGCTCGAAGGTCATCAGCTTGAGCGCCAGCGCCGAGCGCTGCACCGTCTCCCGCCAGCGGCCCGTGTACTGACAGCTCGACAGCCAGTGGCGCCAGTAGTCCACCGTGTCGCGGAACAGCGACTCCGCGGACGCGTGGTCGTGCACCAGGTCCTCACACGACCTGCGCAGGCCCTCGCGCAACGAGAAGACCGCGGACTGGTTCTCCTTGAGCTTGAAGCGCGCGGTGACGCCCCGCTCGGCGCGCTCGAGCTTCACCGAGGACGACAGCGTCATCTGCAGCGTGCTCGACTCGAAGGCCGCCCCACCGCCGATGAGGTGCGTCTGGTGCGAGTCCCGGGCGTAGTTGAAGGCCGGGAAGCACTCCAGCTCGAACGACAGCTCACCGCGCACCACGCGCACGCGGCGGATGAGCTCGCGCACCTGCTTGATGCCCTTGCGCTCCATGGGCATGAAGTCGACCAGCTCCCCCACGCCCTCCGCCGTGTAGAAGCGCGTCACCAGCACATTGGTGTCCGGCCAGTAGAACTGCTTGTGCAGCACGCCGTCCCGCTCGGGGCGGATGCTCCAGTGGCCGCCCTTCTTCGGGTCCAGCAGCGACGCGAAGATGCTGGGGCTGTCGAAGTGCGGGTAGCACAGCCAGTCGATGGTGCCCTCGTTCCCGACCAACGCCACCGTGCGCAGGTCACCGATGACGCCATGGTCCTCGATGGGGACCGAGTCCCCCGCCACCGCCTTTCTTCCCACCCCCATGCGCACCTCGCTTCAACGGAAGGAAATGACGTTCTTGATGCCACCCGACACCTTGCCAGTTACCACGTCGACGAAGGCCTCGGGAGGATGCCGTCCGGTGAGCAGCCGCTCCACCGCGCCGGGCCACGTCGCCCGGAAGTGGCTCAGGTCCTCGAGCGCCATGTCGAAGTCCAGCCCCGCCGCGTTCACCGTGCCGGACACCACCTGGTTGTGGAGCACCAGCTGCTTGAGCAGCGCGGCCCCATCCACCGTCAGCTCCTCGCCGTGCGACGGCACCCCCGTGAGGATGAGCACGCCGTTGGGCGCCAGCGCCCCGAGCACGTCCACGGCGGCCTTCGCCACACCCGTGGCCTCGTAGATGACGTCCGCGGCGCCGACGCGGCGGACCAGTTCCTGGGCGGACACGTCCTGGGTGGACAGGTAGGGCGCGCCCACCTCGCCCGCGATGACCTCCTTCGGGTTGGGCGGGCGCTTGTGCGAGTACACCGTGGTGGCGAAGCCCCGCCGTATCAGGGCCAGCATGCCCAAGAGGCCCACCGGTCCGCCGCCGAGCACCACCGCGCGCCCCGGCGCGGGCCTCCAGGGCAGGCGCTCCTGGATGTGGCCCAGCTGGCGCAGGCCCTTCTGGGCGATGGTGAGGGGCTCGGTGAGGACCGCGACTTGACGCAGCTCCGAGGGGACGCGGTGCACGTAGGCCACGTCCTCGACGAAGAACTCCGAGCAGAAGCCGTGCGCCTCCTTGATGCCGCGCTCGGTGAAGTCGCCGGTGATGCAGTAGTCGGGGTGTCCTCCACGACAGGCGGTGCAGATGGCGTGGGGACAGGGCCTGCGCACGCGGGGCACCACCAGGTCGCCCTTCCGCACGCCCTTCACGGCGGAGCCGACCTCGATGACCTCACCCAGGCACTCGTGGCCGAGGATGAGGTAGTCCAGGCCTGGCGGCGGCGAGCCGTAGGTGAAGGAGGCGATGTCCTTGTCCGTGCCGCACACGCCCACTTCGTGGGTGCGCACCTTCACCTGCGTGGGCGATTGGAGCTGGGGCTCGGGCGCGTCGTTGATGACGCGCACCTCTCGCTTCCCGGGAAAGACGGCGACGGCCTTCATGCGCGGCTCCTGCGACAGGCGGGTGCGGAATCCTGTGTGAGGTGTTCACCCGGAGGCCGTGACACCAGGGGGCTCGGGGTGGAAGGCACGGTGCGCCCGCTCGCTCGCCGCCTGGGGGCTTGTTTCCGACGCGAGGGATGCACGAAACCGCTGCCAGCCGGAGGCCCGCGGGTCTATGAGTGGAGCTTGTGAGCGAGCCCACCCCCGCCATCCCCATCGACGACGACAAGCCCCTGGCCAGCCGCTCCACGGCGATTGGGACGGTGGCGTTCCTCATCCTCGCGCTGCCGTTCCTGGTGCTCGGCCTGTGGCTGCTGGATGGGAAGTCGCGGATGGATTTGCGCTGCGGGCCGGGCGGCCCCTGCACGCTCACGAAGTCAGGCTGGCTCACGCGCGAGCCTGTGGCCACGCTGCCGCTGGACTCGATTCAGTCGGTGAAGGTGGAGCGCACCAAGAGCGCCCGTCGCAAGTCCGTGCCCATCTTCCGGCCGGAGCTGATGACGACGCAGGGCAAGCTGCCCCTGTTCGCCCAGTGGGCCACCGTCGAGAGCGAGGCCACCGCGGTGAAGGAGCAGGTGGAGCGCTACCTCGCCTCGCCCGCCACGCAGTCGCTGGAGGTGACGCGGGATGACCGACGCTCCTCGCTGCGCGTGGGCGGCGCCTTCACCGGCGTGGGCGTGGGGTTGCTCGTGTTCAGCCTGTGGCTCGCGTGGCGCACGCGGATGCACCGGCGCCTGGAAGCAGCCCGCGTCTCGGAATGACGTGAGCACGGGTGGGCATCGCCCCGGGGGCGGGCCGGTTCCTGTCCGGGGACTCCGTGTTAGCGTTGCCAGACATGGAAGCGTCTAGAACCCTGAGAAGCTGGGGGGCATGGGTGATGGTGCTGTGGGCCTGGTTCGCGCCAGGGCTGGCCCTGGCGGAGGACGTGAGCCCGTTCCGCCGCCGCATGGAGCGCGCGGGCGCGCAGTACGAGGCGCTGGAGTACGAGAAGGCCCTCCACTGGCTGACCCAGGCGAGGCAGGTGGCCTCCACCCCCGACGAGCAGGTCGAGGTGGCGCTCTACCGGGGGCTGGTCCTGTCGGACCTGGGACGCAGGAAGCAGGCGCTGGAGGAGTTCCGCGCGGGCCTGTCCCTGAAGCCCGATGCCGTGCTGCCCGCCGCCACGGGTCCCAAGGTGGAGCGGGACTTCGAGTCGGTGCGCAAGCAGGTGCGGCAACAGCGGGGCATGGCCTCGGCGGCCGCGCCTCCCGCGAAGGTGGAGGAGCCCGAGGCCCCTGCGAAGAACGAGGTGCCCCCAGCCGTCGCGGTCCAGGAGGCGCCAGCTCCCACCCCCGTCGCGCCGGAGCCGGAGCCGGAGGCGCCGCAGAAGAAGGACCTGCGCTCGAAGCTGGGCGCCGCCGGGTCCACGCTGGGGAAGAACGTCGGCAACGCGCTGGGCTCGGCGCTCGACTCGGTGATGGGCTCGAAGAAGAAGCCCGAGGAGCCTCCTCCCGCGTCCCCGGATGCGGCGAAGAAGGACGAGCCGTAGCGCGGGGTGGCGTGCGCCGGCGGGAGGGCCATGCGCGACTCCGGCGCGCGTCGAGACCTTCCACGGCGGGTCCGCGAGCGGGGGACTTCGCCCGAGCACTCGACAGGCCTCGACGTCGCTCACTCCTGCGTCAGGTTCAGCTTGAAGACGTTCGCGGTCCCCGCCTTCACCTCGAAGCTGCGCGTCACGCGCTTGCCCAGCCGTGAGTTCACGGCGGTGATGGTGTGGTTGCCCTCGGCCACGTCGATGATGCCGAGTGGCGTCTCGCCCAGCTTCTTGCCATCGAGATACACGACGGCATAGGGGCGGATGCGGAACTCCACCGTGCCCGTCACCGCTCGCGCGGAGCCGACCTTGCGCGCCGTGCCCTCGGTGTTGCCTGTCACGGGTGCGAGGAGGCCATCGTCCTCCTCGGGCGCGGAGGGCTCTGTCGGCCGTGGCGCGGCCTCCTCGGCCTGGACGAGCTCCACGCCGGAGGGCGCGGGCTGTTCTCCTTGCGTGGGCTTCACCTCGGAAGGCACGGGTCGCGCTCCCTCCGTGGGCTTCGTCTCGGCGAGCCTCGCGTCGGAGGGAACGGGCAGTGCCTCCGCCGTGGGCTTCGTCGCGACACCGCTGTTCACCGAGACCTCGGGCACCGCGGGCCCGGACGGCGCTCTCCCGAGCAGCGCATAGCCGCCACCCGCGACGAGCAGCACCGCGCCCGCGACAGCCACCGGCACGCGCTTCTTCCCGCGCGTCGCACCCACGTCCTCGTGAGGCCGCTGCCGGGTCGTCTGCTCGAACACGGCCGCGTCTCTCGCCTCGGCCCGCTTCTCGCGCGCGGGGCCCGAGGGCGCGGTGCGCTCGGCCTCGCGGTTCGTGATGGGCGCGGGCGTCGCGGTGGCGCGCTCCTCCACCACCTGCTCCACGGACCGCGCAATCTGATACGCGCCCACGGGCTCGCCCGTCGACAACACGAAGCGCTCGAGGTCCGCCTGGAGCGCGCGACAGTCGGGATAGCGCTTCTCCCGGTCCTTCTCGAGCGCGGTGGAGATGATGGACTGCAAGGCGCTCGGGACATCGGCGCGATGGCGACTCACCGGCGCCGGCGGACGCGAGACGATGGCCTGCATCATCGCCAGCTCCGTGGCCCCCTCGAAGGGCAGCCGCCCCGTGAGCAGCTCATACAGGACGACCCCCAGCGCATACACATCCACGCGCCGGTCCAGCGGGTCCGCCTGACATTGCTCGGGTGGCATGTACGCCACCTTGCCCTTCACGATGCCCGTCTGCGTGCGGTGCTTCTGCCCCGCCACCTTCGCGATGCCGAAGTCCACCACCTTCACCGCGCCCTGCCGCGACACCAGGATGTTGTCCGGGCTCACGTCCCGGTGAATCAACCCGAGCGGCTGCCCCGTGCCCGGGTCCGCGAAGTCATGCGCGTACGCGAGCCCCTCCGCCGCGAGCGCCACCACCTTCGCGCAGATGTTGGGCGCCAGCGGGCGTCCTCTCGACGCGGCCTGTCGCTGCCAGCGGCGCAGGTTCGGCCCGTCGATGAGCTCCATCGCCAGGAAGTAGCTGCCCTCGGCCTCACCGAAGTCGAAGATCTGGACGATGTGGGGATGGTTGAGCTGCGCGACCAGCCGCGCCTCCTCCAGGAACATCTCCACGAAGGACGGGTCCTCCACCAGGTGCGGGAGGATGCGCTTGAGCACCAGCGTCTTCTCGAAGCCCCCGGGCCCGGCCACCTTCGCCAGGAACACCTCCGCCATGCCACCCGTCGCCAGCTTGCGGACGAGCTGATATCTCCCCACGTGCATTGCGCGCAGGTTCCCCCAGCTTCCACCGGGAAAGGAACCCCCCTCGTTCCGGACGCTAGGACACCAGCAACCCGATGACGCGCCCCAGCCCCACGCCCAGCGTCACGCCGAAGCCCAGGCCGAACCGCGCCCGGTCGAACGCATAGCGCCAATCCCAGACGCTCACGCCCCCAAAGCCCGCCACCAGCGCGCCCGCCAGGATGGGTGACGCCAACCCCAGGAGCAGCGCGCCCTCGAAGTCGTCGACGAGCGGCTCCGGCCAGAACATCGCGCTGAGGCCCCCCAGCCCCGACCCCAGGAGCAGGTAGAACCCCAGGGCCCACGCGCCGCCGCGCTTGTCCTTCGCGAAGACCGACAGCACCCCGACCACCAGGTCCCCCAGCACATCGGTCACGACACTCAGCATGCCCCCGGGTCTAAGGCGGTCGAGCAGGCGCGGAAAGCAAGCGGCGGAGGCATCCCTAGTTTTCGGACGTCCGGCGAAGGGTCCGCAGGCCGATGACGGAGTGTGGAGGAGACGACACTCCCCTCCGGGCGAGTGAGGAAGCAGGGTGACGGGTGCCCCCGAGGCAGCCCACACCCCCTTCCGTCTTGCGTACATGTGCCTAGCTTGTGGCCGATGCTGCGTGCCCTCCTCGGCCGATGGCGAAGCTCGCTGCGCTTCTTGCGTCCGGCCGACGTCAGCGCCGCGCGCGAAGATTTCCGTCACCCAGCTGGGGCATCGCTACGGCAACAAGGTCGTGGCCTTGAAGGACGTGGACCTGAACGTCCGCTCGGGTGAGTTCGTCTGCCTCCTGGGTCCGTCCGGCTGCGGCAAGTCCACGCTGCTCTACGCGCTCGCGGGCCACGTGCGCCCCACTGGGGGCACGGTGTCGATTGATGGACACAGCATCGGAGGTCCAGGGCCGGACCGGCTCCTGATGTTCCAGGAGGCAGCGCTGTTCCCGTGGCTCACGGTGCGGGGGAACATCACCTTCGCCCTGGCGGCCCGGGGGGTGCCTCGCGCCGAGCGCAAGGAGCGCGCGGACCAGTACATCCGCCGCGTGCAGCTCCAGGGGTTCGAGGACACGCTACCCCACCAGCTCTCCGGCGGCATGAAGATGCGCGCGAGCCTGGCGCGGGCGCTCGCGGTGGACCCGACGGTGCTGCTGATGGACGAGCCGTTCGGCTCGCTGGACGCGCAGACGCGCATCCACATGCAGGAGCTGTTGCAGTCCATCTGGATGCGCACGCACAAGACGGTGGTGTTCGTGACGCACGACGTGCACGAGGCCCTGATGCTGGGCTCGCGCGTGGTGCTCATGGCTCCGCGGCCCGGGCGCATCGTGAGGGATTTGGAGGTCCACCTGCCCATGCCGCGTCATCCGGACGACGCGGCCCTCACGGAGATGGTGCGCCACATCCAGGGGCTCCTGCGCGAGGTGGAGCGCGAGAGCGAGCCCGAGCCCGAGCCCCCGCGCGCCCAGGAGCCTTCCGCCGCGCTGCCCGTGGCGGGACTGCCTCGTCCGGTGAGGTGAGAGCCATGAAGCGTGATTCGGCGCTCAAGAACTACTCCCAGAAGCTGGGGCTGGTGCTGTTGCTGCTCGGCGTGTGGGAGGGCGTGGCGCGGATGGGCATCTGGTCCTCGTACCTGTTCCCCGGGCCGATGACGGTGGCCGAGAGCCTCTGGCGGCTGGCGTCCGGCGGGCAGCTGTGGGGCGCGACGCTGCGCTCATTGGGACGGTTGGGGCGCGCGTACGTGATGTCGGTGGGCATCGGCGTGCCGCTGGGCCTGCTGATGGCGCGGCTGGCGTTCTTCCGCAACGCGGTGAAGCCGGTGGTGATGGGGCTGCAGGCGCTGCCGTCCATCTGCTGGTTGCCCTTGGCGCTCCTGTGGTTCGGGCTGACGGACGGGGCCATCCTGTTCGTGGTGGTGATGGGCAGCGTGCTGGGCATCGCCATCGCGACGGAGGACAGCATCCAGGGAGTGGATCCACAGTTGCTGCGCGTGGCGAGCACGTTGGGGGTGCGCGGGCTGCGCTTCCAGTTCGGGGTGCTGCTGCCGGCGGCGCTGCCGGGCATCGTCACGGGGTTGAAGCTGGGGTGGAGCTTCGCGTGGCGCGCGCTGCTCGCGGGGGAGCTGCTGTTCGTGTCCGGGGGATTGGGGCAGCTGCTCACGGTGGGGCGCGAGCTGATGGACGTGCCGCAGGTGATGGCGGTGATGGTGGCCATCGTGCTCATCGGCGTGACGGTGGACCGGGTCTTGTTCCAGACGGTGGAGGGGCGGCTGCGCCGGCGCTGGGGCTTGCAGCCGGCGATGTGAAGCGTCCGACGCTCGTGTCGTGACACGTGTTGCCAGGGCTGGCTTCGCGTCCTTCTGCTGGGTGCCTATGCGTCTTCTTCGTTTCCTGGCGGTCGTGGTGCTGATGGGCGTCGGATGCAAGCGCGAGTCGGCGCGAGGGCCGGACGATGCGCTGCGGCTGGGGTTCTTCCCGAACATCACGCATGCGCAGGCGCTGGTGGGGAACGCGGAGGGGGCGTTCGCGTCGGAGCCTGGGGTGGGGAAGCTGGAGGTGAAGCAGTTCAACGCGGGGCCCGCGGCGATGGAGGCGTTGGTGGCGGGCTCGTTGGATGTGTCCTACGTGGGCACGGGGCCTTCCATCAACACGTTCCTCAAGGCGGGGCGCGAGCTGCGGGTCATCGCGGGCGCGGTGAACGGGGGCGCGGTGTTGGTGACACGCACGGCGAAGAGCGCGGCGGAGCTGAAGGGGAAGAAGCTGGCCACGCCGCAGTTGGGGAACACGCAGGACATCGCGCTGCGCTACTGGCTGAAGCAGCAGGGCATCGAGACGAACCTGGACGGCACGGGGGATTTGCAGATTGTGCCGCTGAGCAACTCGGACATCCTGGTGCAGTACCTGCGCGGGGGAATCGAGGGTGCGTGGGTGCCCGAGCCGTGGGGCACGCGCATGCTGTTGGAGCCGGGGGGCGGCGGGCAGGTTCTGGTGGATGAGAAGTCGCTGTGGCCGGGTTGGCGGTATCCGACGACGGTGGTGGTGACGACGCGGAAGGCCATCGAGACGCAGCGGCCGCGCATCGTCGCGCTGTTGCGCGCGCACGTGAAGCTGACGGAGCGGTGGGAGCAGGAGCCGGAGGCGTTCGCCACGGCGGTGAACGCGGCGTTCGGGCAGTTGACGAAGAAGCCGTTGAAGCCGCCGATTCTCCAGGGGGCGTTCTCACGGCTGGAGCCGAGCCTGGACCCGGTGGGCTCCGCACTGGCGGCGGCCGCGCGGCATGCGCAGGAGCTGCAGTTCATCCCCGCCTCGGACATCAACGAGCTGGTGGACTTGAGCCTGATTGAGGAGGCGCGGGGACAGAGCGTGAAGCAGTGAGTCGCCCGCGCCGCTTGTCACGCTCGGGTGAGCCAGCCTTGTTGCTCGAGCCTCTCCCATGCGGCCTGCACATGCGCGGGACTCATCAACGAAGCCTTGCGCGTATTCCAGGCATGCACGTCCCGAACGGCCTCTGCCGCCGACTTCGCAGGAGTAGGCGCGCGGGTCGCAACCCAATGAACCGTCGAGAGAAGCTCCATGCCGAACGGTGTCTCGAAACCAGCGATGAGCCTTGCGACTCGCTCGAACCGTTCCTGAATCTCAGGATGTTCCTGAATGATGGCCTGAGCTTCGTCGGATGCTCCGGGCAACAACCGCAGTTGCTTTTCAGGTGAGACGGACCCATCACCGAAACCTCGAAGGTAGTGCCCCTCGAGCTTGTTCAAGACGTGCCTCAAGTTGTCGGCATAGGGCCCGTACCGATGCGCGATGAATGAGAGACGCAGCGGCTGGCCTGCCTCCTGAAGGAGGTAGAGGAGCTTCTGAATCTCCAGCAAGCTGACAGACTCTTCATCCAACCCCGCGTCGATGTAGCGACGCATCAACCCCAAGAGTCCGGCACGCCCTTCTGTAAGAGAGGGACGCGCTGTCCTCACCGGCATGGTCTCGGGGTCAGGCGCGCCATGAGGAGGATAGACGAGCACGCGAACGGCAGGGACACGCCCAAAGGATTCCTTGATGAGGGGGAACACCTCCGACCAGTCCAGGCCCCCATTGCCACAGCCAAGAGGAGGGACGGCAATCGACTGGATTCCCCTCCGCTGGATCTCCTCGATAAGCGAATCAAGGCCCGTACGAATCCACTCCAGGCGAGAAGGCTGGCGCCATCCCTGCTTGGTCGGGAAGTTGATGATCCAGCGCGGCCCCATCAAGGACCCAACGTCGAAGACGTGGACTCGACCCGTCTCGATACGACCTGCTTTCGCCTCTCGTTCGTAGTCCTTGAACATCGCGGGGAACGCCCGCTTGAACTGGAGCGCGATGCCCTTGCCCATCACACCTTCCGTGTTGACGGTGTTGACGAGCGCTTGAACGTCCGCTTGGAGGAGATTGCCCTCGGCAAGAATCATAAGTAGCCCCTTCTTAGGGGTAGTAACAGTCGAGTCTGACGTGAACCGGAGGACGATGAGCCGCCGCACCCAGGAGCGACGTCACCTTCCGCTGCGTAGCAGGCCCATGGACCCAGATTTCGTGAATCGCGGTCCAAGGAAAGAAGTCGAACACCAGGAACTCAGCTTGGCGCTCCTCTTTGCACTGCTGCCATTTCACTTGGGGCATTGCGTGCCACTGGACCAGGGGCAGGTCGACAAGTGACGTGTGGAACTGAGTGGTGTACGCGGCGGCGGCGTTCGTAGTGGTGAAGGCCCACTTACCCAGCGAGGTTACGGACCCGACGCGTGAGACCAAATGCACGATATCCACTTGGCAACCCGGCGGGTGATTGGTCGAGCCGCGATTGACCACGTAGAGCATCACTGAGCGCGGGCAGAAGTAGAAGGGAACGAAGTCCCCCACGAACGTTCCGGGATGACTCGGCACTGGCTTCGTCAGGCGCGAAGTCTTGATGCTCGTATTCCCGATGTTCGTCGCGACCATGTTCCGTCGCGCAAGCCCCCCATCGGAGAACAGCCCACCCGCATTGATGATCCCTGGAAGATTGCTCAGGTGCGAGATGTGGAAAATCTCGGGGTTTGTCGGATGGGGCTGCCAGTTCACACGCGCACCAGAAGGTCTTCTTCCACAGTTCCGCTTCTACCAAGGGACCGTCCAAGGAGTGACCTAGCACACGCGACCACGAGGTCGCATCCTGGATGAATGAATCCGGCTGTGCGTGCGCACCGGGACATCGCTGGACTGAGGTTACCTTCACCCCGCGACTCTGACCTCGGCGCGCCCAGTCGCAGGCTCATCCACATGGGCTGCGTCCTGGTGAATCCGCTTTACGGCTGAGCCTCGCCTGCGGAGAAGTGTCCCCCCTCACAAGATTGACCTCAGCCAGAGGGCCCATGACCCACGCGTTGATGACCCTGCTGCTTCTCCTGCCAGCCTGCGCGCTCTTCCAGCGGCCTCCTCGACCCGTTCATGCGTCCACGGAAGAAGCCGCGAAGGTGGAGTTTCCGCTCGCGCTTCCCGAAGAGGGGCGGCAGATCATCGGCGGGTCCACGTTGAAGGCCATCCAGCTCGCGATGGATGACTACCTCCCCTGGGACCACAAGACTCCCAGCTCCGCGACGCCTCTACAGCAGTGTCTCTCCCGTCGCGAAGCCTATGACGTCGTGGCGGCTCCTGGCCCCCAGGACGTCATGTTCGTCAGCATTGTTCCCAACCCGGACGTCTGCGACGTGGGTGGACCTCCGTTGCTCGACGTCGGAGCCACCTACGCCATTGATGTGGCCGGCTGGCGCATCCTCTCCGTCCAGCAATAGCTGCTCAGTGCCCCAGGCTGTCCACGCCTCGCAGCGGGCGCATCAACGCGGAGACGAGTCGCTCGCGGCGCACCACGAACTCGGCCGTGCCCGTCATGCCCGGACGCAGCTTCACAGGAACTCCCGCCGTGGAGCGCGGCGCCTCCGGCACCCTCACGTCCACTCGATAGGGCGAGGCCCCCAGCGTGTCGTCCTGCCTCCGCGTCGTGTCCCCCGCGACGCGTGACAGCTCCCCCAACAACACACCGAAATCCTGGAACGGATAGCCGTCCAGCTTGATGCGCACCGCCTGCCCCTCTCGCAGGAACGTGATTCCCTCCGACGTCACCGCCGCGCGCACCACCAACGCATCCTCCGACGGCACCACCAACCCCAACACGCTCCCCGCCTGCACCACGTCCCCCCGGTCGAACACCGTCAGCCCCTGCAC
>NZ_SRLW01000131.1:0-26676 GCF_006518215.1 Myxococcus sp. AB025B | reverse complement strand
ACCCAGCCGCGTCGAGTCGACCCTGGAGGTCATCGAGCGCATCGAGGTCCTCGTGAAGTCACAGCGCCCCGCGTTGAGCCTCAGCGTCCGCGGCAGCCTGCACGCCACGGTGGAGGTGGAGCGGACGGGGCCCCGTGAAGTCTCGCTGCGCATCCAGGGACACCAGGGGCCGGTCCCCGACACGGAGCTCACCCGACTGCGCGAGGCCCTGGAGGCACGTGGCCTCCGACTGCGCTCGCTGAGCGCGGGCTGAATGAGGCGCCCCGCAATGGCGAAGGCCCTCGCGCCGGAAACAAGCGGGAGGGCCTTCTCGAGACTCACGGGCGCGACAGGCGCCAGCGGACTACTTGCCGGGCGCGTCACTCAGGAGGGAGCGCTTGTCCTCCTTGTCCTTGTACTCCTCGGCCTCGGGGAGGGACGCCTTCTTCTCCGCGATGTTGGGCCACTTGGACGAGAAGTCCGCGTTCAGCGCCTTGTAGTCCTTCCACTTCGCGGGGAGCTCGGTCTCCGGGAAGATGGCCTTGGTGGGGCACACGGGCTCGCACGCGCCACAGTCGATGCACTCGTCCGGGTGGATGACCAGGAAGTTCGCACCCTCGTAGAAACAATTGACCGGGCAGACCTCGACACAGTCTGTGTACTTGCACTTGATGCAAGGGTCCGCGACGACGTAGGCCATGAAAGCTCTCCTCTAGAAATCTTCAGCGCGTCCGTGGGCGCGCAGACTAATGGTTCGCTACAGGGATGGCACCCTGAATTTGTGCCATCGGTCCGACGCGCGGCGGTGTCAGCCGAGCAACCCCTGGGCCCGCAGCTGCTCGGCCACCAGGATGGACCCACGCGCCGCTCCCATCTTCGTATTGTGGGAGACGAGCACGTACTTGAAGCCGTTCTCCAGGACACCATCCTCGCGCACGCGGCCAACGGTGGTGGCCATGCCTCCGTGGGTCTCCCGGTCCAACCGGGGCTGAGGACGGAACGGGTCGTCCAGCACCTCGATCCACCGGGGCGGCGAGGACGGCAGGTCACGGGCCACTTCGGCGCCGCGCCACTCGCGCATCGCCTGGGTGACTTCAGCCACCGTGGCCTTGGTGCCCAGCGAGACGAAGACGGACTCGGTGTGGCCCTCCATCACGGCCACGCGGGTGCAGGTGCAGGAGACCCGGAGGTCGTGGGGCGTGAGGGCGGAGCCGTCCGCGCCCAACGCGCCGAGGATCTTCTTCGTCTCCACCTCGACCTTGTGCTCCTCCTTGGGGATGTAGGGGATGACGTTGTCGAGGATGTCCATGCCGATGACGCCCGGCGAGCGGCCGGCGCCGGACATGGCCTGCAGGCTGGTCATCAGCACGGCCTTCACGCCGAAGCGCTCGACGAGCGGCGCGAGCGTCACGGCCAGGCCCGTCGTCGTGCAGTTGGGGCTGGGGACGATGAAGCCCTTCCAGCCGCGGCGGCGCTGCTGCTCGCGCACGAGCGGCGCGTGCGCGGCGTTGACGGGCGGGATGAGCAGCGGGACGTCGTCCTCGTAGCGGAAGGCGCTCGCGGCGGAGAAGACGGGGATGTCCCGGGCCAGCCGGGGCTCCAGCTCACGCGCGACGTCCGCCTCCACGGCGGAGAAGACCAGGTCGTAGTCCTGGGCCTGGAGCGTGTCGCCGCTGACCACCTGCATGCGGGCGATTTCAGGCGAGAGCGGCTCGGAGACGAACCACGCCGTCATGCCGTTGGCCGTGCGCAGGGCGTCCCCATAGGATTTGCCCGCCGAGCGAGGCGACGCGGCCAGGCCGGTCAGCTCGATGAACGGGTGGTTCCTGAGGGCGGCGATGAACTGCTGACCCGCGAGTCCGGTGGCGCCGATGAGGGCGGCACGAAGCTTGGCCATGGGAACGGTTCTCCAAGGGAGGAAGTCCGCCGCTCCATACACCCTTTGACGACGCACCGCACCCAGGAGAAACCTAGCGATGCAGACCCGCCACCTGGGCACGGGCGTGACGCTCGGTGGGATAGCCCCCGCGAATCCAGGCGGGGAGGCCTCCGTCGAGGCAGACGGCCTCCCGCCCGTGCATGCGCAGCAGGCGACAGACGCGGCGCACATCCGAGCCGTCCGGCGCGCCGCCACAGAGGACGATGAGCTCGTCGTCGGGCAGCATCCGGTGGTCCCGGGCCACTTCCGTGGGCAACATCCTCAGGGCACCGGGGATGTGCAGATCGTGGTGCTCCCAGTCGAAGGGGGCCCGGCAGTCGATGACGAGCAGCTCGTCATCTCCCAGGCGCAGGTACAGCTCGGTACACAGGATGGTGGGCTCCACCAACACCTCCGCGGGGGCTCTCCAGGCTCAACCCGGGGCCCCCGGGGCCTCTTCCGTCCCGCCTGGTCGCCTGCCCCTCCCCCATGTCCCGGACGGCCTACAGGCCGAGCTGCTTGGCGATGATTTCGTTCATCACCTCGCTGGCGCCACCGCCGATGGGCCCCAGGCGGGCGTCGCGCCAGTGACGCTGGATGTCGTACTCCATCATGTAGCCGGCGCCGCCGTGGAGCTGGAGGCACTCGTCCGCGACGCGGCACGCCGTCTCGGTGGCCACCTTCTTGGCCATGGACGTCTGGGCCACGGCCCACTCCCCCGCCGCGTGCAGCCGGAGCGCGTGGTAGGTGAGCTGGCGCGCGCACTCGCGGGCGGTGAACAGGTCCGCCAGCTTGTGCCGCACCACCTGCATCTGGCTGAGCGACTGGCCGAAGGCGCGGCGCGACTTCACGTGCTCGACGACGCGCTCCAGCATGTCCTCCATGGCGCCCACCGCGCCCAGCGCGAGCGACAGGCGCTCCCACTGGAAGTTGCCCATGATCTGCGAGAAGCCCTGGTCCTCCACCCCCAGCAGGTTCTCCACGGGGATCCGGCAGTCCTCGAAGAACAGCTCGGCGGTGTCCGAGGCGCGCCAGCCCAGCTTCTTGAGCTTGCGGCTCACCGTGAAGCCAGGCGTGTCCTTCTCCACCACCAGCATGGACAGGCCCTTGTGGCCCCTGGAGGGGTCCGTCTTCACGGCCAGGACGATGAAGTCCGCGCGCACGCCGTTGGTGATGTACGTCTTGGAGCCGTTGACGACGTAGTGCGCCCCGTCACGGCGCGCGGTGGTGCGCAGCCCCGCGACGTCCGAGCCGGCGTCCGGCTCCGTGATTCCGAGCGCGCCGATCTTCTCGCCGCGAATCGCGGGGGCGAGCCACCGGCGCTTCTGCTCGTCCGTGCCGAACAGGTGCAGCGGTCCGGTGGAGATGGTGAACTGGGCACCCAGGCCCGCGGACACCCCACCCGAGCCACAGCGGCCCAGCTCCTCCAGGAGCACCGCCTCGTAGAGCACGCCGGCGTCCGTGCCGCCGTACGCCTCCGGGTACTTCAGGCCCAGGAAACCCAGCTCGCCGAAGCGCGCGAAGAGCTCCCGGGGGAACTCCTCCGCCTCCTCCCAGCGCGCCACGTGAGGGAGGATCTCCTTCTCCACCACCGCCCTCACCGTCCGGCGAAAGGCCTCGTGCTCCTCCTGGAACACCCCATGCCCATGCAGCATCACGCGACTCCTCGGTCGTCTCGAGCACGCGACGTCCGCCCGAGGCGGACATCACCGTTTCCGCGCGAATCGTACCGTCACGTCAGGACCCGGGGGCCGGTTCCGTTGATTCCTTGACCGGGTGGTGGCTGGCTGCGTATAAACCCGGCCCCAAGCCGTTGGCGCCATAGCCAAGTGGTAAGGCAAAGGTCTGCAAAACCTTCATTCCCCGGTTCGAATCCGGGTGGCGCCTCATAGAAAAGGCCCGATGCGGAGAGTCGCTCCGCATCGGGCCTTTTCATTTCCGGGCGTCAGGTGCGCCCTCCCCCGCCGAGCAGGCCGTCGGACGGGTCAGCAGCCCATCTCGACGGCGCCGATGTCGGGGGCGCCGCCGCAGAACGGGAGGCCCACGTCGACGCCCCGGTCCACGGCCTGGGGGCCGGGACCGAAGGCCTCGCCCAGGTCGGCGGAGCCGCTGGAGGACGACGCGTCCCCGGTGGTGGCGAGGAACTGCTCGGTCCCCACCATGGCGCCCTGGCTCTTGAACTGGCCGCTGGCCGCGAAGAGGTTGTTGCCCAGCTTCAGGCCCGGCGCCTGACCGCCCAGGTCCACGGCGACGGAGCCATCCAGGATGTTGTTCTGCACCACCGCGGACTGGGTGGGGCCGCCGGTGCCGTGGCCGATGATGAGGCCGGTCGTCGTGCCGGTGACGGTGTTGTTCACCACCACGGTGCCCTGGGAGTTCTCCAGGCGGATGCCGGTGCCCTCGCCGCCGTTGGCGTTGGAGATGCCGTGCACGCGGTTGCGGCGCACGACGATGCCGGAGGGCACGGGGCCCTCGTGGTTGCCGCCCACGGAGATGCCCTTGGCGCCGTCGTAGATTTCATTGTCCTCCACCAGCACGTTGCTCGCGGAGTAGTGGATGACGACGACGTCCCCCTTCGCGGTGCTCGAGGGGCGGAACTGGTGCATGCGGTTGTTGCGGATGACCACGCCGTAGCAGGTCTTGATGTCCACCGCGTTCTCACGGTTGGCGTAGAAGTGGTTGTTCTCCACGACGAGGCCATCCGCGGGCGGCAGCGAGCTGAAGCCCTCCGGCCCCAGGCACTGCACGGAGTCGCCCGAGTTCGAGTGGATGTCGTTGTTGCGGACGGTGATGTCCTTGGACGTGGGCTGCACGACGACGCCGTGCGAGTCCTGGTTGCCCGTCGTCTTCAGGAAGTCGTGGATGTGATTGTTCTCGATGATGGCGCCCGTGGCCTTGTTGAAGGTCGTCACGGCCGCGCCGCCGCCACCGTGGTGCAGGTGGGAGTTCACCAGCATGGAGCCGGTGACGTCGCCCTCGAAGGTGACACCGAAGATGGGCTGGCGCTGCACGTCCAGCTCGAACCCGTCGATGACCCAGTGCGGCTGGCGCACCTGCACCATGCCGCCGCTGCCGGGGCCCGGGATGATGCGCGGGCTGCCCTCGCCCTGCAGCGTGATCTTCGCGCCCTCGGTGCCCGGCTTCGCGTTGGCGCCGATGATGACGCGCTCGGCGTAGGTGCCGGCCTGCACGCGGATGACCTCACCGGGGCCCGCGAGGCTCACGGCCCTGGTGATGGTCTTCAGCGGCTGCGCGGCGCTGCCGTCCCCGTTGTCGTCGCCCGAGGGGCTCACCACCCACTCGCGGGTGAAGGACTGCGCGGCCGCGGAGGCGGGCGCGAGCCCGTTCGCCTGGATGCCCGGCTGCGGCGAGGGCGTGGCGATGACGGCGTGGTCCGCATGGTCCGGCAGCGCCTCCACGGGAGTCCCCGCCACGGGCTGCACGCCGATGGCCGGCAGGCTGCCCGTCGTGGGCTGCGACGCGGGCGCGCGCGTCGTGGAGACGCCGGGGAGGTTCGGCGTGGGAACGAAGGCATCCAGGCCCGCTGCGTGAGCGGTCGTACCGAGCATGAGCAGGCTGGTGGCCACGGCGGCCACGGGAGTCTTCAGCTTCAGGAAGTTGCCTTTGGAAATTCGCATGAGCAGGACCAACGCGAGACGCGCCGCGTTCTATTCGCCACAGGACAAGTGGACCCGGACGGGCTCACGGGCGTCCGGTCCGTGACACGCCCTGGACTGACGGGTACGGTGTCGCCCCCCGTGCGCACCGCCGTCCCGCTCCTGCTCTCCGCCCTGCTGCTCGCCACCTGCGCGAGCCCCAAGCCGCCATCCCGGCCCACCTCCCCGGTGGACGGGCGAGCGGACGAGCGCCAGGAGGTGCCCGTCGACGCGGGCACGCCGCCGCCCGTGGACGCAGGGGCCGCGGACGCGGGCGAGGAGCCCCCTGCTCCCGCGCCGCTCCCGGACGCGCTGTCGCAGGGCATCCCCGGTCCGGGAGAGCTCAAGCGCCTGGACTTCCGAGGCGGAGAGCCCCGGCTGCCCATCCGCCTCATGGAGGGCCGGCGCGAGGCGACGTTCTCTCCCCGGGGGCGGATGCGGATGCGCTTCGGCGGGCCGGAGGACAAGGTGCTGGACGCGGCGGCGGGCACGCGGTGGACGGTGCGCGTGACGCAGGCGGAGGCCGCGGTGCTGTCCGCGCGGGTGCAGCTGAGCGAGCACCGCTTCGCGGACAAGGAGGGCCTGACCGCGGCGCAGGAGGAGTGGAAGGCGCGAGGCCTCGCGGTGCGCACGCACGTGCTGGGCGCGGTGTACGGCATCGCGGGCAAGGTCATCGACAACCGGCGCACGCTGCTGCTCGTCGACGAGACGCTCACGCCCGAGGAGGCGGCGGCGCGACAGGCGGAGCTGTTGCGCACGTTCGGCGTGCGCACGACGCTGTTCGAGGAGGCGAAGACGCCGGGGCGCGGCATCCTCGAGGTGCGCGACGAGTCCGGCGCGGTGGTGGGGCTGGCACAGGACCGGCTGGACACGGAGACGCCGGACGGCGCGGGCTTCGACGTGCGACAGGTGGAGTTCGGCGTGGGCTACGACTTCCACGGCTTCGAGGACCGCACGTTCCGGGGCTCGCTCCAGTTCGCCGTGGACCGCGCGGGCCTGCTCGCGGTGGTCAACGTGGTGCCCCTGGAGGACCTGCTCAAGGGCCTGGTGCCGGCGGAGATCTTCGCGCGCGCCCACTCGGAGGCGCTCAAGGCCCAGGCCGTCACCGCGCGCGGCGAGGTGCTCGCGAAGGTGGGCATCAAGCACCTGGCGGACCCGTACCTGCTCTGCTCGGAGCAGCACTGCGCGGTGTACCGGGGACGCACGGGCGAGGCGGCCAGCACCACCGCCGCGGTGGAGGCCACGCGGGGCGAGGCGCTCTTCAGCGCGGAGGGCCGGCTGGTGGACTCCGTCTACAGCGCGGTGTGCGGCGGCCACACGGAGGACAACGACATCGTCTGGGGCGGCCCTCCGGACCCGAGTCTCCGGGGACGTCCGGACATCCTCGTGCCGGTGGCCTCGGGCCCCTCCCCGTCCCGGCTGTCCGCGTGGCTGGCCACGTCGGAGGTCGGCGCCGCCTGCCGGCTCTCCAGCTTCGCGCAGCCGAGCAAGTTCCGCTGGGAGAAGCGCTTCACGGCGGCCCAGGTGGACGCGCTGGTGGCCCGGCTGGGCGTGGGCCGTGTGCAGGCGATGGAGCTGACCGAGCGGGGCGTGTCCGGCCGGGCGCGGGTGCTGACGCTGTCCGGGGACAAGGGGGCCACGCAGGTGCGTGGGGAGCTGAACATCCGCAGGCTCTTCGGGATGCTCAACAGCAGCATGGCCCTGGTGGACGCCGAGCGGGACGCCGAGGGCCGGCCCACCCACTGGCTTTTCCGTGGCGGCGGCTGGGGCCACGGAGTAGGGATGTGTCAGACTGGCGCCATCGGCCGGGCCGAGGCCGGACATCGCTACCAGGACATCCTCCGCCACTACTTCAATGGTGCTGAAGTCGCCCCCATCTACTGAGTTCGAAAAAGGGGCGCGCGCGGGGAACCGTGCACGTTTCGCGAATGTCCCTCCCCGTCCACCTGTTCTGCCGCGAACGGGACGGGACTAGGCAGCGGGCCCGGAGGTTTATCATCGCGCCGTGAGCACGGGTTCTTCTCCCACAGACTGGCGCCGCAAGCGGCGGCGAGGCTCACCGTGGCGCGTGGTCGCCGCGGTGGTGCTCGCGCTGCTGGTGCACGGCGGCTACCTGGCCGTCGTCCTGTTCACCGGGACACTCCCGGTGACGCCCCGTGAGCGCAAGGCCGTCACCCGTCCGCCCACCTCCGTGGCCGTCCGGCCGATGACGGAATCCCAGTGGGCGAAGAACCGGGGCCAGGCGAACACCAAGACGCAGCCCAACCTGTCCAGCCGGCCGCGCGTCGAGGAGAAGAAGCCCGAGGAGAAGAAGCCGGAGACGCGCCCCCAGGGACAGGTGGTGGACCTGGCGCCGGGCAACGAGCAGGAGGCCCCGGACGCCAAGTACCTGGCCGAGCACAACAACCGCGTCGACAAGGAGACGCGGGCCCGCGAGCAGACGCCCTTCTACCGCAACGCCATGCCCCAGCGCACCGCGCCCCAGAAGCAGGACGGCGCGGACGTGGAGCCCACGGCGCCGCGCATCGCCGGCAACAACGGCCTGGGCAATGACGACCGGCCCCTGGCCGAGGGCGGGCAGAAGTTCGCGTTCGAGGTTCCCGACATCCACAAGAAGAACGAGGTGAAGGTGAAGTCGGACCCCACCTCGCCGGGGGGCGTCGCGGTGAACAACCAGACCGAGAGCGACGAGCTGACGGGCAACTCGAAGCGGCTGCGCATCCAGCCCGGCACGGGCGCAGAGGAAGAAGGCTCCGCGGGGCGCGTCGGCTCGCCGGGAGTCGCCGCGCTGATGCCGTCGCGCGCGGCGATGGACAAGGTGCTGGGCGCCGCGCCCAATGACCACCTGAAGGACGTGGAGGAGGGCGACGGCACCCTGCTCAACTCGCGCGAGTGGAAGTACGCCAGCTTCTTCAACCGCGTGAAGCAGAGCGTGGGCATGCACTGGAACCCGAACGAGTCGCTGCGCCGCAGGGACCCGACGGGCCGCACGTACTCCGGCCGGGACCGGCACACGATGTTGGAGATCACCCTCGACGAGAAGGGCCGCATCACCGACATCCAGGTGGAGAAGAGCAGCGGCCTGGACTTCCTGGACATGGAGGCGGTGTCCTCGTTCCAGCGCGCGCAGCCCTTCCCCAACCCGCCGCCAGGCCTGTTGGGTGACGACTCCCGCGTGCGCTTCTCCTTCGGGTTCTTCCTGGAGATGGGCGGTGGGCCCCGCATGCGGTTGTTCCGTCAGCCCAACTGACGTCGCGCGGAACACGCGGCAGGTCCTCGCGCCCGAGCGCGGTTCTGGTTACGGTGCCGCGCCGTGGACACGACCCTCGCCGACAGGAGCGCCGCGCTCCAGCAACGCAGTCAGCGCATCCGCACGGTGCTGCTCGCCATCCTCGCGGCCAACTGGGTGGTGGCGGGCGCGAAGCTCGTCTTCGGCCTGCTGAGCCAGTCCGCCGCGGTGACAGCCGACGGCCTGCACTCCTTCATCGACGGCGGCTCGAACGTGCTGGGGCTGGTCGCCATGGGCGTGGCCTCGCGGCCCGCGGACGCGGACCATCCCTACGGACATGGCAAGTTCGAGGCGCTCGCGTCGCTGGGCATCGGCGCGATGATTGGCATCGGCATGTTGGAGTTGGGGCGCATGGCGCTCGACTCGCTCCTGCATGACGTGCACGCGCAGGTGACGCCCGCCATGGCGGTGGTGATGGGGCTGACGCTCGTGGTCAACGTCACGGTGACGCGCGTGGAGAGCCACTACGGGCGCAAGTACCAGAGCAGCCTGTTGATGGCGGACGCGAGCCACACGATGTCCGACGTCTACGTCTCGCTGGCGGTGCTCGCGTCGCTGGGGCTGGTGGCGCTGGGCTACCCGAAGGCGGACGGCCTCATCGCGCTGGGCGTCATGGTCTTCGTCGCGTGGGTGGCCTACGGCATCGTCCGGCAGGCGGTGGGCATCCTCTCCGACACGGCGCGGTTGGACCCCGCGCAGGTGGCGCAGCACACCATGGGCGTTGCGGGCGTGCGCAGCTGCCGCGACGTGCGCAGCCGGGGCATGGAGGAGAGCGTCTACGTCGACCTGAAGATTGAAGTCGACCCGAACCTCACCACCGCCCAGGCCCACGAGGTGGCGGACCGCGTGGAGCGCACGCTGCACACCGCGTATCCCCAGGTGGTGGACGTGGTGGTGCACGTGGAGCCCGAGCACGACGGTGCCTCGGCGCACTCGCGGGCCCCGGCCACCGAGTCCCACTAACGACAAGGGCCGCCTCCCGCAGAGGGAGACGGCCCTTCGGTGTCACTCAGTCCCCGAGGGCCCGCGTCAGGCGACGGCGGGCTTGGGCTCCGGCGTCATGTAGTCCTCGATGGGCGGGCACGAGCACACGAGCTTGCGGTCCCCGAGCACGTTGTTGAGGCGGCCCACGGACGGCCAGAACTTGTTCTCGCGCACCCACGCCGCCGGGAACACGGCGAGCTCGCGCGAGTACGGACGGTTCCACTCCGGCCCGGTGATGACGCGAGCGGTGTGGGGCGCGTTCTTCAGGACGTTGTTGTCCTTGGGCATGCGCCCCTCCTCCACGTCGCGAATCTCCTGGCGGATGGCGATCATCGCGTCGCAGAAGCGGTCCAGCTCCGCGCGGGACTCGCTCTCCGTCGGTTCGATCATCAGCGTGCCGGCCACGGGGAAGGACACCGTCGGCGCGTGGAAGCCGTAGTCCATCAACCGCTTGGCCACGTCCTCCACCTCGACGCCGGAGGTCTTCTTCAGCGGGCGCAGGTCGACGATGCACTCGTGCGCCACCCTGCCCCGCTTGCCGCGGTACAGCACCGGGAAGTGCGGCTGGAGCCGCTCGGCGATGTAGTTGGCGTTGAGGATGGCCAGCTTCGTGGCGCGGGTGAGGCCCTCGCCGCCCATCATCGAGATGTAGACCCAGGAGATGAGCAGGATGCTCGCGCTGCCCCACGGAGCCGCGGAGATGGCGCCGATGCCGTCCGAGCCGCCCGTCTGGATGACCGGGTGCCCCGGCAGGTGCTTCACCAGGTGGCTGGCCACGCAGATGGGCCCCATGCCCGGGCCGCCGCCGCCGTGCGGGATGCAGAACGTCTTGTGCAGGTTGATGTGGCAGACGTCCGCGCCCACCAGGCCCGGCGCGGTGAGCCCCACCTGTGCGTTGAGGTTGGCGCCGTCCATGTAAACCTGGCCGCCGCGCTCGTGGATGATGGAGCAGATCTCCTTGATCTCCTCCTCGAACACGCCGTGCGTGGACGGGTACGTCACCATCAGCGCCGCCAGCTTGTCCTTGTGCTCCTCGGCGCGGGCTCGCAGGTCCGCCACGTCGATGTTGCCGTTCTCATCGCACCTGGTGACGACGACCTTGTAGCCGGCCATCACGGCGGAGGCCGGGTTGGTGCCGTGCGCGGAGGACGGGATGAGGCACACGTCGCGGTGCCCCTGGCCCCGGCCCTGGTGGTACGCGCGGATGACCAGCAGGCCCGCGTACTCGCCCTGGCTGCCGGCGTTGGGCTGCAGCGAGCAGCCCGCGAAGCCGGTGATGGCGGAGAGCATCTGCTCCAGCTGCTCGAAGATGACCTTGTAGCCGGCCGCCTGCGAGGTGGGCGCGAACGGGTGCAGCCGGCCGAACTGCGGCCACGTCACGGGAATCATCTCCGCGGTGGCGTTGAGCTTCATGGTGCAGCTGCCCAGCGGAATCATCGAGTGCGTCAAGGACAGGTCCTTGGCCTCGAGCCGCCGGATGTAGCGCAGCATCTCCGTCTCGGAGTGGTAGCTGTTGAAGACGCCGTGCGTGAGGAACTCGCTCTGGCGGCGCAGCTCCGGAGAGATGGAGCTCTCCACGTTGGCGCCCACGTCGTCCAGCGACGGCACCTGCGAGGCCTTGCCCGCGCCGGTGGCGAAGGCGGTGAGGATGGCCTCCACGTCGGAGGGGCGCGTCGTCTCGTCCAGCGCCACGCCCAGCGTCTTCTCGTCGATGCGGCGGAAGTTCATCCGCGCCGACTCGGCCGCCGCCAGCACCGCGCGCACCTGCGGCGCCGTCAGCTCCACGCACAGCGTGTCGAAGTACTGCTCGTGCCGCGTCTTCAGGCCCAGCTTCGCCAGGCCCCGCGCCAGCACCACCGTCAGCCCGTGCACGCGCTCGGCGATGGCCTTGAGCCCCTTGGGCCCGTGGTAGACGGCGTACATGCTGGCGATGACGGCCAGCAGCACCTGCGCGGTGCAGATGTTGCTCGTCGCCTTCTCGCGGCGGATGTGCTGCTCGCGCGTCTGCAGCGCCATGCGCAGCGCGCGCCGGCCCTGCGCGTCCTCGGACACGCCGATGAGCCGGCCCGGCATCACGCGGGTGTACGCGTTCTTCGTCGCGAAGTAGCCCGCGTGCGGACCGCCGTACCCCATGGGCACGCCGAAGCGCTGCGCGCTGCCCACCGCCACGTCCGCGCCGAACTCGCCCGGCGGCGTCAGCAGCGTGAGGCTGAGCAGGTCCGCGGCGACGATGAGCAGGCCGCCCGCGGCGTGCACCTTCTCCCCGAACGCGCGGTAGTCCACCACCGCGCCGTCCGTGGCCGGGTACTGCACCAGCGCGCCCACGTACTTCTTCGCCGACAGGTCCACCGTGCGGTGGTCACCCACGACGATTTCGACGCCCAGCGGCTCGGCGCGGGTGCGCACCACGTCCACCGTCTGCGGGTGGCACGCCTCGGAGATGAAGAACGCGACGCCCGCGTCCTCGCCCTTGACGTGCAGGGCCAGCGACATGGCCTCGGCGGCGGCGGTGCCCTCGTCGAGCAGCGACGCGTTGGCGACCTCCAGCCCCGTCAGGTCCATCACCAGCGTCTGGAAGTTGAGCAGCGCCTCCAGCCGGCCCTGGGCGATCTCCGCCTGATAGGGCGTGTACTGCGTGTACCAGCCCGGGTTCTGGAAGATGTTGCGCAGGATGACGTTGGGCGTGTGCGTGTCGTGGTAGCCCATGCCGATGTAGGACCGGAACACCTGGTTCTTCGCGGCGAGGGTCTCCAGCTGCGCGAGCAGGTCGTGCTCTCCGCGCGCCTGCCCCAGCCGCAGCGGCTCCTTGGAGCGGATGGCCGGGGGCACGGTCTGGTCGATGAAGGCCTCGAGCGAGTCCACGCCCAGCGCGGACAGCATCTGCTTCAGCTCCTGCTCATCCGGACCGATGTGCCGGCCGGCGAACGACTCCTGGTACTTCCAGTTCAGGGACATGGCGGTGGTGACTCGCTGGCGACTCGAAGACATCCGAGTCGGAAAATTCGAGGACCGTCACTAACAACGGCCGCTCGGCGTTTCCCTCTCAGGCGTTCTTGAGCAGCTCGGCGTAGGCGGCGGCGTCCAGCAGCTCGCCCAGCTGGTTGCTGTCCGAGAGTTCGAGCTCGATGATCCACCCGTCCCCGTAGGGGTCCTCGTTGAGCGTCTCGGGGCTGCCGACGAGCTCCTCGTTCACCTTGGTGATGGTGCCGGACAGGGGGCTGAACAGCTCGGAGACGGCCTTCACGGACTCGACGGTGCCGAAGGGCTCACCCTTGGCCACCTTGGCGCCGGTCTTGGGCAGCTCCACGTAGACCACGTCGCCGAGGGTCTGCTGGGCGTGGTGGGTGATGCCGACCACCACCTTGTTGCCCTCGATGCGGGCCCACTCGTGCTCTGCGGTGTACTTCAGGTCGCCGGGGATGTTCGCGTCGGACATGGGGTGCTCCTGGAGAGGGGCTGAAGGGTTCAGGACTTCTTGAGGAAGGGCGTCTTGACGACGACGGCGGGCACGGCGCGGCCGCGGATCTCCACGTCGAACGTGGAGCCCTCGGCGGCCAGCTCCGTGGGGACGTAGCCGATGCCGATGGGCTTCTTCACCGTGGGGCCCATGGTGCCGCTGGTGGTCTCGCCCACCAGGGTGCCGTCCTTCTTGATGGGGTAGCCGTGGCGGGGGATGCCGGCGCCGGTCAGCTCGAAGCCCACCAGCTTGCGCTTCACGCCCGCGGCCTTCTGGGCCACCAGCGCGTCCTTGCCGATGAAGCCGCCCGCCTTGTCCAGCTTGACGATCCACCCCAGGCCCGCCTCCAGCGCGGTGTGGGCATCGTCGATGTCGTTGCCGTAGAGCGCGTACTTCATCTCCGTGCGCAGGCTGTCGCGCGCGCCCAGGCCGCAGGGCTTGACGCCGTCCTGCTGCCCTTCCGTGAGCAGCGCGCTCCACAGGGCCGCCGCGTCACCGGGGGCGCAGTACAGCTCGAAGCCGTCCTCGCCCGTGTAGCCGGTGCGGGAGATGATGGCGGGCTTGCCAGCGACCTCGCCCTCGGCGAAGCGGTAGGTGCCCACCTTGGACACGTCCGTCTTCGTCAGCCGCTGCACCAGGCCCACCGCCTTGGGGCCCTGCACGGCGATCTGCGCGTACTCGTCGCCCCGGTCCACGGGGGTGACGCCGCGCGCGCGCTCCTTCATCCACGCGAAGTCCTTCTCGCGGTTGCTCGCGTTGACGCAGATGAGGATGCGCTCGGGGCTGAAGCGGTAGGCGACGACGTCGTCGACGAAGCCTCCCTGCTCATTGAGCAGGCCCGCATAGACCGCCTGGCCGTCCGCGATGCGGGCGAGGTCATTGGAGATGAGGCCGTTGACCGTCTCCAGCGCGCCCGGGCCTTTGAACTCCACCTCTCCCATGTGCGACACGTCGAAGAGGCCTACGGCGTTGCGCACCGCCTCGTGCTCGGCGATGACAGAGGAATACTGCACGGGCATGTCCCAGCCCGCGAAGTCGACCATCCGAGCGCCCAGCGCGCGGTGGGCCTCGTTGAGCGGCGTACGCCGGGTCATCGGCTTCTCCTGAAGGGGGGATGAAAACGGCGCGGACTATAGCCGCGCACCTTCGCCGATCAAGGCCGACGCGGAACGTCTACACTGGGTCCGACATGAAGATTCGTAATCGGTTGAATCCGTCCAACCCTTGCTTCTCCTTCGAGTTCTTCCCCCCGAAGACGGACGAGGGGGTGGCCAACCTGCTCCGGACGCTGGAGGACCTGGCGCCCCTGGAGCCGGGGTTCGTGTCCGTCACGTACGGCGCTGGCGGCAGCACCCGCGACAGGACGCTGGAGCTGGTCAGCCGCATCAAGCAGCAGACGGGCATCGAGGCGATGGCCCACCTGACGTGCGTGGGGCACACCCGGGAGGAGCTGCGGGACGTGCTCCAGCGCCTGGCCGACGCGAAGCTGGACAACGTGCTGGTGCTGCGCGGGGACCCGCCCCAGGGCCAGGCGACCTTCCAGCCCACCGAGGGCGGCTTCTCCTATGCGTCGGAGCTGGTGCGATTCATCCGAGAAGAGGATTTCAACTTCTGCCTGGGGGGCGCGTGCTATCCGGAGGGCCACGTGGAGACGGCCTCCCGTGACGACGACCTGCGTCATCTGAAGGCGAAGGTCGACGCGGGGCTGGACTTCGTCGTGACGCAGCTCTTCTTCGACAACGCGTTCTACTTCGACTTCGTGGAGCGGGCCCGCCGCGCGGGCATCAACATCCCCATCGTCCCCGGCATCATGCCCATCACCAACTACGAGCAGGTGCAGCGCTTCACGCGCATGTGCGGAGCCACGGTGCCCATGCGCCTGGGGCTCCAGCTGGAGCGGGTGAAGGACCAGCCGGAGGCGCTGGTGCAGCTGGGCGTGGCGCACGCGACGGTGCAGTGCATGGAGCTGCTGTCGCGCGGCGTGCCCGGCATCCACTTCTACACGCTCAACAAGTCCCCGGCGACGCGGATGATCGTGAGCGCCCTTCGAGCCCATCTATGAGCGGTCCTGGTCTCCACCTCCCCCCCGATGATCCCCGCTACAAGGTCGTGGAGATCATCCGGGCCCCGGCCTTCTTCCTGCTGTGCACCGGGGTGCTGAACGTCTTCTTCAACCTGGCGGGCTTCGTGCTGGCCGCGATGCACGTGACGTCGCCGCTGGTGCCGGCGGGCGCGCCCGCGACGACGCTGGAGCTGAGCGGGTCGCTGGCGCTGATGCTGGTGGTGGGCATCCTGTGCGGCGTGCTCTCCGCGTGGGGCGCGATGAGCGCGATGAACCTCAAGGGCTACGGGCTGGCCACGGTGGGCGGAATCACGGCGCTCTACATCCTGTCGCCCGCGTGTGTCGTCGGCGTGCCGGTGGCCATCTGGATGCTCTTCACGCTGCGCCGCGAGGGCGTGCGTGAGGCGTTCCGGAGCTGACGGACGGCGCGCGCAAGGGGCACGGAGGAGCCGACAGTCATCCGGCACCCGTGGTCCGGGTGATGGGGACCGGGTGGGGCAGCACTCATTCGGAGCCCCGATGACCGGCCCATCCAGCGTGTCGGCCCGGGGTGCTGGACCGGATGCACCGTCCAGCCCAGTCCTCACGGAGCCGTCATGTCGCCGCGTCATCTGCTGTCCATCCTTCCCGCGCTGCTCGCCGCCGTCCTGCTGCACGCCGCCCCCGCCTCCGCCCAGGTCCAGCTCACGGACATCACCTGCAAGGGGACCGTGAAGCAGACGTGGACGCCGGGGTTGAAGGTGCTGCCCGCGGACGTGCGCTACACGAACGACACGGACTTCACCGAGTGCACGTCGGCGTCCACCGGCATCACCTCCGGGAGGATCCGCGTCGACGCGACGTTCAACAACAGCTGCCTGGCCAATATCGAGCGGGTCGAGGCGGTCATCGAGTGGAGCGACGGGAGCGAATCCACCGTCTCGCTGCTGGGCATCGGCGTGAACGTCGTGGGCAACCTGCAGATCTTCACCTCGCTCGGCCGGGTGACGTCGGGTCAGTTCGAAGGCGGCCTGGTGTCCCTCACCAACGCGTTCGCCGCCCGGGACTTCCTGGCATGTCTGACGCCCATGGGCCTGCGGGCGCTGCAGGGCAGGACGGCCCTCATCATCAACACGCCGTCGCTGCCGACGCCGCTGCCCCTGCCCCAGCCGTGACGCGGGGGACCGCGCGACCTTCCGCGCGGCCGATTCCCGACAGGCGCATGGGACCGAAAGGCGGACTGGTGACGCTCCCCCAGGGGCACCACTCATCCGGCGTCCCCGCACCGCCACTGGCGAGCGAGGCACGGACGGCTCACCCCGAGCCGTCCGTTTCCACGGAGCCGCCCCATGCCCTCGAAACTCCTCCCCGTCCTCCTGGCCCCGCTCGTCCTCTTCACCCCGCCCGCCCGGGCGCAGGTGGGCATGACGGACCTGACGTGCACCGGCTCCGCCTATCAGGCGTGGGACCCGGGCCTGCGCCTGTCGAACCGGGACGTCATCTACTCGAACGAGACGACCTACCAGCAATGCACCTCGAGTGATCCACTCGTCACCTCCGGCAGGCTGGTGGCGCTGGCCCGGCACACCACGAGCTGCGCGTCCAACCTGGGGCCCCTCCAGGCCACCGTGACGTGGGACGACGGCTCCACGTCCACGTTCTCCGTGCAGGGCGCGGGCATCCACAACATCGACGGGACGCGCGCCCACGTGTCCGTCGGCATGGTGACGGAGGGCCGCTTCCAGGGCGACGCGGTGGTGATGACCCACGCGCTCTCCCCCATGGACCTGGCGCCGTGCCTGTACTCGGGCCTCCACTCGCTGTCGGGCCCGACGACGCTGCGCCTCACCCGGCTGTTCTGAGCCGGGCCGTCACGACGGACAGGCGACGCTGCTCGCAGCCTGCGTCCCGGGCAGGCTGACCGTGAAGACGCTGCCCTCCCCCTCGCGGCTCTCCACCCGGAGCGTGCCGCCGTGCTGCCGGAGGGTGGAGGACACCACCGTCAGGCCCAGGCCGGTGCCGTGCTCCTTGGTGGTGAAGAGCGGCTCGAAGATGCGCTCCAACACACTGGCCGGAATCCCATCACCATTGTCGGCCACGCGGATGTGGAAGGCGCGCCCGGTGGCCATCTCCGCGGAGACCTCCACCCTGCCCTCGCGGCCTCGCGGCATGGCCTCCACCGCGTTCTGCACCAGGTTGATGAGCACCTTGCGCAACAGCTCCCGGTCCACCCAGGGCGGCTCCAGGCCCACGGACACGTGGTTGACCACGTGCACGGCCTCGCGCGCGGGCACCAGGTCGATGACCTCCTCCACCAGCCCGTGCAGCGAGCACGGCTGGAGCACCAGCGGCCTGTCACGCACCAGCTCCAGCATCTCCGACGTGAGGCTGGCGCAGATGGACAGCTCCCGCTCGATGATGCCCAGGAAGCGCTGGAGCCGCTCGTCCTCCTGCGCGCCGCCCACGTTGCGCAGCCGCCGCACCACCGCCGCGTTCGCCGTGCGCGCCGCGGCCAGGGGGTTTCGCAGCTCGTGGCTCACCGTCGCGGTGAGCTGCCCCACCGTCGCGAGCTTCTCCATCCGGGCCACCCGCTCCCGCGAGTCGCGCAGCTCCCGGCCGCTGTTCTCCACCAGGCGCACGCGCTCCTGCCGCTCGCGCTCACACGCCCGCTCCAACAACACCTGCCGCTCCGCGACGCGCGTCATCTCGCGCAGCACACCCTGACACGCGAGCACCAGCACCGCATCCACCAGCCCCACCCAGAACGTCAGCTCCAGCGCGCCCCACGTCGGCCCGCCCGCGAACGCCGCCCCAGGCTCCGGCCAGCCGATGCTGCGCGCCACGTGCACCGCCACCGCCGTCACCCCCGCCGTCACCAGCACGCGGGTGTCCCGGTAGAAGCTCAAGAGCGCCAGCGAGCCGAAGACATGGAAGTACGTCTCCAGCCGCCCACCCGACAGGTGCACGAGCAGCACGGACCACAGCACCTGCGACACCGCCATCACCTGCCGAGTCACCACCGCGCCCGGCCGCAGGAACGCCAGCGTCACCGGGATGATGGACAGGGGCCCGCCCAACAACACCGCCCCCCAGAAGGGCTGGGGCGACAGGTGCGGCTCCGGCCCCCAGGAGGGCATGGACGTCACCCACGCGAGGCCGAGCGCGAAGAGCCACTGGCCCACCATCAGCCCCAGGCACAGCCGGTCCGCGCGGGCCCGCACCGCGGCCAGGTACTCCGCCACCACCGCTCGCACACGCGCCGCCATCGCCCCATCGGACGACAGCGAGGCCAGCCGCCCGGACTCCGTCGTCGGCACGGTGGGACTCGAGCGGGACTCCCGCTTGCCCGCATGAGCCGACGTCGCCCGGCCCACGAGCGATTCCACTTCAAGATTGGTCGCCATCCTCAGGCTCACCCCGGCCGTACTGGCCCCTCAGGATCCGCGCCATCTTAACGCGACGCACCTATCCAGCAATACAGTTATTTCCGCTTAGGCTGGTTGTGGCGCCGACAACATCCGCGTCGTGCTCCAGGACCATCGGACGCCCTGGCTGCAATGACAGGCATTGTACCCAGGTACAATTCCAAAGCCAGACGTCCACACATCCCCACAATCCCGATTTGAATCGAGTTGCAGGAAGTCACCCGGGTCATATCATCCGCGCGTGGTGCTGGCGTAAGGACCCGGCTCGAAGCCGGTCGGAGTCGGAAGGACGATTCCAACCCGGGCCCGAGGTCCCGCCGACGGCTGGCGTTGGTTCAGGGCTCCGCTCCGCCCCCGGGGGGGTGGGCGGAGTGGAGCCCGTGGTTTCACTCCGCCGTGGGGTTCGCATGGTGCGCCAGCAGCTTGCGCAGCAGCGGCGCCACCAGCTCCGTGCCCCGCATGGCCGAGCGCCAGCGCGAAGGAATCGCCCGCGCGCCCCCGAGCACGCCCGCGATGCCGCCGGCCACCGCGGCCGTGGTGTCGGTGTCATGGCCCAGGCGGATGGCGCTCCGGACCACGCCTTCAAAGTCAGGGCCCGTGGCCACGCAGTCGCGCGCCGAGCGCAGGCAGTCCACCACGTAGCCGGTGCCGCGGCCCGGCGTGTCCTCGGCGCCGAGCGGGAGGATGGCGCCGTCGAGTTCCTCGCGGGCCTCGCCGCCCTGTGGGTACAGCGCGCGGAAGCCCGACACGGCCGCGTCCCAGGGACGCGAGGCGCCCTCCAACGCGCGGCGGGCCCAAAGACAGTAGACGGCGCAGCACACGCGAGCGCGCATGTGCCCATGGGTCACCAGGGACTGGTGCATCGCGTCCGAGGCGAGCTCGGCGTCACTGCCCCGGTGCCACAGGGCCAGCGGCAGCACGCGCATCAAGGAGCCGTTGCCGTTGTCCTGGACGCCCGCGGGGCCGGCGCTCGTGGCGGGGGCGCCAGCGCGGAACATCGCCAGGGCGCGGTCCGTCTGGATGCCCACGTCGAAGACCTGTCCGTCCACGGCCAGGTAGCCCCACTCGCGCCAGTTCACCAGCCGCCGGCCCAGGTCCTCCAGGTCCAGGCGGCCCTTGAAGAGCAACGAGTCCAGCAGGCACAGCGCGTGAGCGCCGTCGTCCGACCAGGTCCCCGCCGGCACGCCCGGGTGCGCGCGGTGGAAGCCCCCGGGCGGCTCCAGCTCGATGTCCCGCGCCGGGGGAATCGCCTCCGGGGCGTGGAACTCATAGGGCACCCCCAGGGCATCTCCCACGAGCAACCCCCAGAGCCCTCCCTCCAGCCGCTCCTCACGCGATGGCACGCTCGTCCTCCCTCGAACCGGCAGGAGGCGACGCTCCCGCCCAGCCCTCCGGACGTCAAGCCCCGTCGGCCTGCTGGCCGGACGCATGCGGCCGGACGGGCGGCGGCCTCCGCGCCCGAGCGCGACAGCGGGGCGATGTGCCCTGGCGACGCGCTCAACACCTTCGTTCCCTGAAGAGTCGTTCGCACCGGAGCCCGGGGCTCCATGCCGTCCGAGAGCGACTCCCCGCACCGGGGCGACTGGTGCCGAACGAAGCGGAGGAGAAATCACATGTTCAACCTCATCGACATGGTGCGTGAGCGTTTCACGGGCAACGTGATGCAGAAGATGGGGGCCTCGCTGGGTGAGGACCCGATGTCGCTGGGCCGGGCCCTGCCGGGCGCCATCGCCGCGATTGGCGGGAGCGTGGCGGAGCGGGGCTCCACCGAGGGCGGCGCGCAGCGGCTCCTGTCCCAGCTCAACGAAGGCGGCTTCACGGGGCCCAACGCGGGCAACGAGGACCCCTTCGCGCCGGACATGGCCGAGCGCGGACAGGGCATGCTCAGCGGCCTGTTCGGCGACAAGCTGGGGGCTGTCACCAGCGCGCTGGGCCGCACGGGCGGCTTGAGCAACAGCAAGTCCGCCACGGGGATGATGGCCATGGTAGCGCCCATGGTGATGGGGGTCATCGGCAAGCACGTGCGCGACAACCGCATGAGCGCCTCCGGCCTGTCGCAGCTGTTGGGCGGCCAGCGCTCCCTGCTCGCGGCGGCGATGCCCGCGGGCCTGGGCAGCATCCTGGGCCTGGGCGGCGCGGGGCCCCGCGTCGTCGAGGAGGTCCAGGAGGCGCGCTCCATCCCCACGGTGGAGACGGTGCGCCGGCAGCAGCCCATCGAGCGGGTGCCCGTGCACCATGACGAGCCCAAGAAGCGCAACCTGGGCTGGGTCATCCCGGTGGCGCTGCTCGCGCTCCTGGCCGGGTGGTTCCTCACCCGCTCGCGGCGCGACGAGCCCCGCCGGCAGCAGGCCAGCGTCACCCAGCCGGCGCCGCGCCAGCAGACGGACACCGGCGTGGGCGGCGCGGGCACCGCGGGCATGAGCACGCCCACCATCGCCCGGGACGCGCAGACGATGCGCCAGGCCATCGAGGGGGGCGCGAAGAGCTTCGTGCTCGCCGGCGTGGGCTTCGAGGAGGGCTCCGCGCGCCTGACGCCGCAGAGCGACGCGAGCGTGGGGCAGCTGGCCTCCGTGCTGCGCGAGAAGCCCAACGCGCGCGTGCGCATCGAGGGGCACACCGACTCCACCGGCGACGCGAACGTGAACCGGCAGCTGGCCCAGCAGCGCGCGGAGGCGGTGCGCTCGGCGCTCGTCGCGGACGGCATCTCCGCCAACCGCTTGGACGTGGCCGCCGTGGGCTCCGGGCAGCCGGTGGCGTCCAACGACACGGCGCAGGGTCGCGACATGAACCGCCGCATCGAGGTCCAGGTCCTGAGCCGCTGAAGCGCCCTCCCCTCCCTGGGTACCCAGGCCCCTCGCGCGAGCCCTCGCGCGGGGGGCTTGTCGCATCGCGGCGTCCGCCCTGGATGCCTTTTCCATGCGACACGCCCCGTCGGTCCCCGTTTCCTCCAGGCGTGGTCCTCGAGGAACGACCAGAAAACGCCAGAACGCCCCCGGCCCGCAGCGCGCGCTGTGCATTGGCCGTCACCTCGCGCCAAGGCCGTCCCCACGCGTCGCGCCCTCGCGCTCCGTCTGGAGGCGCCCTCAACTGTCCCCACAAGGACAGCGCACACCGACTCGCGTCGCAGCCAGGCGGGCTTTCCAGGCTACGCGGTTTGCCTCACTTTCAAGGGGAGGCAGCCCGGGCGCGAAGAGGCGCGGGGTGCGAGTTCCATGACGGGGGGAGTCCATGACTGTGATTGCGTTCCGGAGCCGGGAGAGGGAGGTCCTGGACCCTGGCTGTGAGCTGGAGCGCCGGCTGGGGCTGGCCGCGAGCGAGGACCGCGCGCGCGGCATGTTCTTCCTGGGCGTGCTGGACGTGGTGCGGCGCGAGGCGGGTGAGACGCAGGCGGCGCGATGTCTGGCGGCGTCCGGGGAGCGGCGCTTCGTGCCGTTCTTCCTCTACCCCGTCAGCGCGTTCCTGCGGATGTCCTTCGCGGCGGCGGAGATCCTGGCGCCAAGGTTGGGAGGCTTCGAGACGGCGATGCGCATCATCGGCGCGCAGGCCACCCATGACTTCCTGGACTCGGTGGTGGGGCGCAGCTTCCTGATGCTGGCGGCGGGAGATCCGCGTCGGCTCGTGAACAACCTGCCGTCGGGCTACCGCACGGCCGTCACGTACGGCGAGCGCCATGTGACGTGGAAGGGCCACCAGGAGGGCTGCATCAACGTGTTCAGGGACTTCATGCCGCACACCTACCATGAGGGGGTGTTGCTGGCGGTGTTGCAGGCGGTGGGCACGCGGGTGGCGCGGGTGCGTGGACGACCGCTGAGCCTGCTGGATTGCGAGTACGTCGTGTCCTGGGCGTAGGAAGCGACGCAAGCTCATCCGGGACATGGACGTGAGCACGCAATCGGAAGAGGCGGCGCAGGCGGGCTCCGAGCCCGGCAGGGTGGTGGATCCGCTCACGCAGCTCGCGCGGAGGCTGGCCTCGGCCACCGCCCAGGACAAGACGCGGGGCATGTTCTTCCTGGGCACGCTGGACGTGGTGCGCGCCATCGCCGGCGAGGCGACACGGGAGCGCTGCGCGCGGGCCTCGAAGGAGCGCAGGTTCGTCCCGTTCTTCCTCTACCCCGTCAATGACTTCCTGCGGCTGACGTACTGCGCGGCGGGGTTGCTCGCGCCCCGGCTGGGGGGCTTCGACGCGGCGATGAAGACCCTGGGCGAGAAGGCCACGAAGGACTTCCTGGAGTCCGCGGTGGGCCGCACGCTCTTGAGCGTGGCCAATGGCTCACCCCGGAGGCTGGTGGACAACATGCCGTGGGGTTACGCGGCGTCCGTCAGCTACGGGAAGCGGACCGTGTCATGGAGCAGCGAGCGCGAGGGCTGCCTGCACGTGCGTGGGGACTTCATGCCGCCGCCGTATCACCACGGCGTGCTGAGGGCGGCGCTCGAGGCCCTCGGCGCGCGACACGTGCGCATCGAGGGCCGCGAGCTGGACCTGCTCGACTGTGATTACGCGTTGGCGTGGGAGTGAGGCGCCACGCGCACGGCGGCGGTCACTCGTTCTGGCTGATGTATTGGATGATGGCCGCGTAGAACGAGCGCTCGCTGAAGAGGTCCGGTCCGAAGCCCACGACATCCAGGTGGTCCTGGTCGATGACGCTGGACAGGGACGTCATCTGCGCGGGCCCCGGCGCGTTCAGGTCCGTGACGGGGCCGAGGGACGCATCCACGGTGACGGAGCCCAGGCCCAGCAGGGACTCGGTGTAGCGCAGCCGCGGGCCCATCTGCTGCGAGTTGATGCCGACGACGCCATCGTCATCGCGCTCGTCGCGGATGCCGTCGCCCTGCCCGGCGGCGCCGTCATTGTCGCAGTCGTCCACGCAGTACCCATCCCCATCGATGTCATAGACGGTCTTCTGGACGAGCAGGAAGACGGGGCTGACGTCCAACCCCGCCTGCGCGGTCATCAACGACGCGTAGTGGGACGCATAGCGCGGGTCGATGGGGTGGTTCTGGTTGAACGCCTTCGCGCCGGTGATGACGCCGTCATTGGCGTCGTAGTCGTCGTAGACGAGCTGCTTGAGGGCCGCGAAGCCGTCATTGCCCGCCTCGTAGATGATGTTCCCGTAGACCGCCGCCAGGAGGTTGGCCAGCTCCGTCACGGTGGGGTTCAGGTCCAGCACGAACTTCGCCACGGGCGAGCCCCGATGCGGCGAGGAGACGCTCACCAGGACATCCACCACGGGCCGTCCCCGCCGCTCGGCGAGCACCCGCGCCGCCTTGCGCGCGTCGATTCCGCCCTGCGAGTGACCGATGAGGTTCACCCGCGCCGCGCCTGTCGTCGCCAGCACGCCCTCGATGTCGGACGCCAGGTCCAGCCCCCGGACATCCGAGTTGTGGAAGGCCAGGACCTGCGCGGCGAAGGCCTTCTGTCCGGGATTCAGGAAGGGATTGCAGGTCAGCTCCAGCAGCTCGTCACAGGCGTCTCCCACGAAGCTGCCCAGTTCGTCCCCGAAGTAGTCGAGCACCAGCAGCTTGTCGAACCCGGCAAGGCCATGCGCGAAGACCACCGGATGTTGCGTGCGCTGCGCGCGCTGGGCCCACGCCGTCTGCGGCCCCGCGATGAACCAGACACAGGCCAGCAGGCCCACGCTTCGAATGACACTCATGTCGCGACTCCATGCCCGCGGCACTCGCCGGGCGCAACGCCATGCGGGCATCCCCCTTTCCCGCACGGCTCGTGTCCGGCCCGATGAAACCAGGCAGGGACCCGCCGACGGTCAAGGTGCGGCGCGAGACGACGGGCCCAAGGTGGCCCGGGCGGAGGACTCGCCGGTGAGCGTCTGTCTTTCCTACGAGGGAACCGCCGACGGCGCGGCCCCTGGCGCCAGCAACGTCCTGAAACACACACACGCCCGCCAGGATGACTCACGGAGGCGTTCACTCCGTGAGTCTGTCAATGGGAGGAAAGGACAACCACCGACGGTTCAAGCCGAGGAAGGGCCCCCGCCACGCACCGCGGCCTCGAGCGTGTTGCGGATGAGCATGGCGATGGTCATGGGCCCCACGCCCCCGGGCACGGGGGTGATGAACGACGCGCGCTCGGCGGCGGCCTGGAACTCCACGTCCCCCACCAGCTTGCCGTCCTCCTCCTTGCGGTTCATCCCCACGTCGATGACGACGGCGCCGGGTTTGATCCACTCACCCTTCACCAGCTCCCGCACGCCCGCGGCCACCACGAGGATGTCCGCGCGGGACACCTCGGAGGGCAGGTCGCTCTTGCTGTGGCACAGGGTGACGGTGGCGTTGCGCTGCAGGAGCATCAGCGCCATGGGCTTGCCCACGATGTTGCTGCGCCCCACCACCACCGCGCGCTTGCCGGAGGGCTCGCAGCCGATCTCCTCCAACAGGCGCATCACCCCCAGCGGCGTGCACGCGCGCGTCGCGGGACGGCCCAGCACCAGGTTGCCCGCGTTGAGGGGGTGGAAGCCGTCCACGTCCTTCTCCGGCCGCACCGCGGAGATGATGACGTCCGGGTCGATGTGCCGGGGCAGGGGCAGCTGCACCAGGACGCCGTGCACGGCGGGGTCCTCGTTGAGGCGACGCACCAGCGCGAGCAGCTCGTCCTGGGAGACGGTGGAGTCGCGGTGGTGCTCCCAGGAGCGGAAGCCCACCTCCTCGGCCGCCTTCTTCTTGCCGGTGACGTACGTCTTGGACGCGGGGTCCTCCCCTACCCGCACCACCGCGAGCCCGGGGACCAGGCCCTGCTCCGCCTTGAGGCGGTCCACCTCCGCCTTCACCTCCGCCCGGACGCGCGCCGCCACTGCCTTGCCATCGATCAACTGGGCCATAGGTCACCCCACTCTATGAGAGACTCCCCCGCGAGCAGGGAGGTAAACGGCGGCCATGGGCTCGGGAAAAGTGCTGGGGGCGATGATAGGTCTCATGGTCGGGCTGCTCATCGGCAGCCCCTGGGCCATCATCCTGCTCGGAGTCGTCGGCGGCGTCGTCGGCCACCGCTTCGACGAGATGAACGCCCTGCCCGCCGAGTCCCCCGACGCGCTCGCGGACTTCCCTCCCCTGGCCCACCCGGGCTTCAGCGCCCCCAACGCACCACTCGACGCGCGCTCCGTGGAGGAGGAGGCCGACGCCCACCTCACCCGCAGCCTGTGCGCCCTCTTCGTCGAAGTGGCCCGCGCCGATGGGGAGGTGCGGCGCGAGGAGGTGAAGGAGATCCGCCGCTACTTCGAGGAGGTCCTCAAGTACGGCCCGGACTCGCTCGACTTCGTGCGCGGCCGCCTCAAGGACTTCATCGCCGTGCCGCCCGACCTGGACGACGCCGCGGCCGCCTGCCAGGAGGCCCTGCCGTCACTCGAGCGGCGGCGCCTGCTGGATGCGCTGTACGAGCTGTCGCTCGTGGACGGGGCGCTGCAGCGCTCCGAGCGCGAGGTGCTCGCCCGCGTGGGCGACGCGCTGGGCCTGTCCGCCGACGAGCAGCGCGCCATCGCCGCGCTGCACCTGGGGGACGCCTCGGCCCACTACGAGGCGCTCGGGCTGTCCTCCGGCGCCACGGACTCCGAGGTGAAGAGCGCCTTCCGCCGGCTCGCGGCCGAGCTGCACCCGGACAAGCATGCCCACCTGAAGGGCGAGGACGCCGACGAGGTGGCCCGCCGCTTCCAGGAGGTCCGCGACGCCTACGAGGAAATCCGACGCCTGCGCGGCCTGTAGCCCTGGGTTACAACCCGCGCGAGCGACTCGAAGAGAAAGCCCCCCATGAGCCAGCATCGCAAGCCGCCCCCGCCCAAGAAGAAGGAAGAGGCCTTCCACAACAACCCCTTCAAGAGCGCCATCAAGGGCCTCCAGGAGCAGGAGAAGAAGGAGAAGGAGGCCCAGGCCCGCGCGGCGGAGGAGGCTCGCAAGCAGAAGGCGCCCCCGCCCGCCC
>NZ_SRLW01000130.1:0-26832 GCF_006518215.1 Myxococcus sp. AB025B | reverse complement strand
GGGGCGGGAGCCTCGGCGGGTGGCTCGACGAGGTGGTTCAGCCGGTCGATGCGCTCCTTGCGGTCCCACACCACCTCGCGCCCGCGCTTGAAGTACCAGACGCGGTGCCAGGGGATTTCGCCGTCCGGCACGAAGGCCTCGAACGGCATCTCCTCCAGGCGCTCGCCGTGGGTGTCGTAGCCGATGACGAACTCACGGGCCTCCAGCCGAGGGTCCCACCGGATGCGGTGGTACACCTCCCGGCTCGTCGTGAAGCGTTCCTGGGACATGGTGAGCACCCACGGGGAGAAGAGGAAGGACGGCGAGCCGCTGGCTTCCCGCGAGCGTAGTCGCGCTGACTGCTCGAAGGGGGACGTCCCGCGCGCCGCACCGGACGCCGCGGGACTCACCCGGCTGACAGTCCGCTTCAGGACGGACTGACGCCCGCCACCAGGTAGAAACGGAACTCCCCCGAGTTGACGCCGTAGGCCGCGTCCACGCCCACCAACGGCAGGACGATGTTGCGCAGGTACAGCCGCAGGCCCGCGCCCACGCCCTGCGCGAAGGTGGAGCCCTTCAGGCCACTCTTGCTGTCGGGCAGGTAGCCGCGCACCACGCGCCCGTTCACGTCCCGCAGCTCACCGTCGGCGGGCAGGTCCCTCCACACCATCAGCCCCGTGTCGGAGAAGCCCACGCCCCGGAAGGACAGCTGGCGGATGGTGAAGAGCGGGAAGTGGTACTCGGCGGTGAACGACAGGCGCGTGTCGCCGCGGAACTGCCGGTGGACGAAGCCACGCAGCGAGTTGCCGCCCATCACCAGCTCCTGGTGGAAGGGCAGGTCCACGCCCGCGGCTGCCTCGCCGCGCAGCACCACGTTGTGCTCCTCGAACAGGCGCAGGCCGTGGCGGTACAGCAGCCCGAAGCGCCGGTAGCGGAAGTCGCTGCCCACCTCGGGATTGGACACCTCGTAGGAGGCCTCCAGGTTGATGCCCTCCATCACCGCGTGCAGGTTCTGCCGCGTGTCGATTCCCACCATCAGCCGCACCGACGCGTCCTGCTGCGCGGGGCCGGTGGAGAACGCGGGCGTGGTGACCTCCTCCTTCGCGTCCGGCGACTTCGCGTCGATGCTCATCAGCCGGTACTTCACCGCGGCGCGCACGCGCTCGAAGAGCATCACGCCGAACTCACCGGCCAGCGAGGCCGAGTTGAGGCGCGTGCGGCGCACCACCTCCGGGTCCTCCTGGCCTGCTCCCGGCTGGTACTCGTCCATGCGGTCGCTTCGGAGCTGGCCCTCCAGACTGAAGCGCAGCTGCGGCAGCCCGAAGACGTTCTGGTCCAGGTAGCCGACGAACAGGCCGCTCTCCGCGGTGCTCACCTGCGCGGCGGTCGCGAACTTCTTGCTGCGGCCCCACAGGTTGTTCTCCGCGTACAGCACGCCGCCGCCCACGTTGTCCGACGACAACGCGAAGGTGGGCGCCACCACCCACGAGGCCTTCTCCTCCACCTCCAGGATGAGGCGGACGCGGCCCGGGCCCGTGGGCTCGGTGCGCACCGTCACCTCCTGGAACAGACCGGTGGCGAGCAGCCGTCGCTCCACCTTGTCCAGCTGCTCGAAGGTGAGCTCGTCCCCCGCGTCGATGCGCGAGTACGCCTGCACCGTCTCCGGGCGCGTCTTCTCCGGACCGCGCACCACCACCTCGTCCACCACCTGCCCCGGCTCCTGCGCGCCCGCCTGCCCCGCCCCCAGGGCGAGTCCCAGCAGCGCGCACCACTTCACCACTCGTCCGCTCATGATTCGTCGCACATCCATGACCGCGTCGGGGGCTACCGGCCTCGAGCCCTCCGGGTCGCACCCTACCGCCACCGCCGGTCCATCGGGATTGCGGAGTGACGGGAAGGCACGACCGAGAAACATTTGCTATGCCTGCCCCCGAGGAAGCTCCGGGACGTCCCCGGGGTCGTGTCCCGATGACCGGTCTGTTTCGCCAGCTCCGACGCCGACGTCTGCTGCGGCGGCCGTTCCCCTCCGAGTGGCTGGGCCACCTGGAGGCCCAGGTCCCGTTCTTCTCCCGGCTGTCGCCCTCCCTGCGCGAGGACTTCCTCGCGAAGCTGAAGGTCTTCGTCTGGGAGAAGGAGTTCATCGGCGCGGGGGGCCTGGCCATCACCGACGAGATTCGCGTCGTCGTGGCCGCCACCGCCGTGCAGCTCGTCGTGCACCTGGACCTGTCGTATTACGACCGGCTGCGCGAAGTCATCGTGTACCCGGACGCCTTCCTGCTGCCGGACCGCACCGGCGTGGTGCTGGGGGAGGCGAAGCACTGGGGCTCGGTCATCCTGTCCTGGGCCGCGGTGCTCGGCGGATTGAAGAACCCCGACGACGGCCACGACACCGCCACCCACGAGTTCGCCCACGTGCTGGACCGGGCCGACGGCGCCTTCGACGGCACGCCGAAGCTGCGCAGCTACTCGCACTACCGCACCTGGGCCTCGGTGATGAGCGAGCACTTCCACGCGCTCCAGCAGGGCCGCCCCCGCGAGCGCCAGGTGCTGGATGACTACGGCGCCCTCAACGAGGCGGAGTTCTTCGCCGTGGCCAGCGAGAACTTCTTCGAGCGGCCCGAGCGGATGCGCAAGAAGACTCCCGACCTGTATGAAGAGCTGAAGCGTTTCTACGGGTGGGACCCCGCCTCCGGCACTTGAGCCCGCGCACCGAGCGCCGCGCTGTGGTAGGCGCGGTATCCAGCAGCCTCCGGAAAAGAGCCTCTCCATGACCGCAGCCGCCGTGCCCTCGGTGTCCATGTTCGTCGAGCTGGAGCGCGAGGCCTGGCGGGCGTTGCGCGCCTCCACGCCGCTGACGCTCACGACGGAGGACCTGGACGGGCTGCGAGGGCTGGGCGAGCACCTGGACCTGGAGGAGGTCTCGGACGTCTACCTGCCGCTGTCCCGGCTGCTCAACCTCCAGGTGGCGGCCGCGCAGCGGCTGTGGGCCGAGCAGCAGGCCTTCCTGGGGGGCACCACGCGGAAGGTGCCGTTCATCATCGCCATCGCCGGCAGCGTCGCGGTGGGCAAGAGCACCACGGCCCGCATCCTCCAGGCGCTCTTGGCGCGCTGGCCGGACCACCCGCGGGTGGAGCTGGTCACCACGGACGGCTTCCTCTTCCCCAACCGCGTCCTCACCGAGCGCGGCCTGATGAACCGCAAGGGCTTCCCGGAGAGCTATGACCGGCGCGCGCTGGTGCGGCTGCTCGCGGAGCTCAAGGCGGGACGCGCGGAGGTGACGGCGCCCGTGTACTCGCACCTCGTCTACGACGTGGTGCCCGAGGAGGCGAAGGTCATCCGCCAGCCCGACATCCTCATCCTGGAGGGCCTCAACGTCCTGCAGTCCGGCGTCGTCGGGCAGCGCATCCCCCACACCTTCCTGTCGGACTTCTTCGACTTCTCCATCTACGTGGACGCCAGCGAGCAGGACATCCGCCGCTGGTACGTGGACCGCTTCCTGCGCCTGCAGCAGACGGCCTTCCGCGACGAGCGCAGCTACTTCCGGCGCTTCTCGGACCTGACGCCCGAGCAGGCGACGGCCATGGCGGAGAACATCTGGGGCGACATCAACGGCCCCAACCTGGCGCAGAACATCGCGCCCACGCGCTCGCGCGCCCGGCTCATCCTGCTCAAGGGGCCGGACCACAAGGTCAAGCGCGTGCGGCTGCGCAAGCTGTAGCCGTCACGGCGGCGAGGGCTTGCACAGCGAGCCGTCGGCGAGCTTCGCCAGGCGCTCGCGCAGGACGTGCTCCTGCTCCGTGCTGCGCTGCTCGCGCAGGTGTCCCAGCGCGCGGTGCTCCAGCTGGATGGCCTCCTCGCAGCGCCCCTGTCCCGCGAGCGCCAGCGCCAGGGTGTCCAGCGCGGAGGGGCTCCACGGCGCCAGCGACACGGCCCACTGGGCCAAGGGCAGCGCCTCCGCGGAGCGGCCCTGGGTGACGTACAGCCACGCCAGCCCCTTCGTGGCGGGGATGCTCCGCGGCTCCAGCGAGAGGGCCTTCTTGTAGGCGGCCTCGCGCTCCTCCTGGGCGGCCTCGTCCGACTCCAGCGCGGCGCCGAGCAGCAGCCACGCGCCGCTGTCATCGGGGTGGGCGCGCACCGCGGTCCTCGCGAGCGTGAGCTTCTCCTCGCGCGAGGCCTCGGCGGACTTCACCGCCAGGGCCGGGAGTCCCTGGGGGTCGATGCGCAGGGCCTCGTCCAGCTCCTTGCGGGCCAGCACCTGGCGGTTCTTCACGAGCGCCGCCTGCCGGGCCATCGACGCTCCCAGCGCGGCCAGCTTCGAGCGCGTGGCGTGCACCTCCGCGTCCTCCAGGGCTCGCTCGACGAAGGCCAGGTCCGTGGGCGGCGCCACCACCTGCCGTGGCGGGGGAGGGCGCCCTCGGAGGTATTCCCAGAGCGTCTGGTCCATCGTGCCCTGCGCCAGCTCCGGCAACGCCCTGCGCAGGGCCTCGTCGGGCGCCATCCCTTGGGACAGCAGCGTCTGGAGTTCAGCGAAGCGCCCGGCGCGCTCGTGGATGAGCCAGTGCACCAGCGCCCAGCTCCCCGCGTACATGGAGGAGAGCTCGCGGTCCTGCTCCTCGAAGTTCAGCCCCGGCTCCCAGGCGAGGACGCCGGGAATCACGCCACCGCCCTGGGCGCTGTCCACCGACTCGCGCAGCATCCGGGCCGCCACATAGGTTGCGTCTTTGTTGGGGACGCCCAGCACGGCGCTCCTGCCGTCCGCCGTGAGCTGCGCGGTCTCCAGGTACTCGGCGAGCCCTTCGGAGAGCCACAGGGGCTGGCGCAGCAGGACGTAGGAGCTCAGGTAGTGCGCCAGCTCGTGGTTGAGCCGCGAGGAGGCGTCCATGGACAGGGCGGAGTAGCGACGCGCCCACGCCGAGGGGGGGCCGGACAGGACGATGAGCGCCTCGGTCTCGGAGCGGTGGTAGAGCGCCTGCACGCGGCGCGGGTAGAGGCCCTTGAACTCCTTCCAATCCGCGAGCACGTAGACGGAGAGCTTCGCCATCGGCTGTCGGAGCGCGGAGGGCCACATGCCCGCGAGCAGCACCACGCGCATGCGCTCCAGCTCTCCCATCGCCTCGCGAGCCTGCTCGGGAGGCAGGTCCGTGCGCAGCGTGTAGTGCTCGCTGTCCAGCTCCACCCAGCCGCGCCCTCCCTCGCCGGGGCAGCGCGTGAAGCGCGGGCCGATGACGCAGCCCGAGGCGCCGAGCCACAGCGCCAGCATCAGCAAGGTCAGTCGCAAGCGCTCGGACACGAAGACACGCACTCGTCGGGCGGGAGGTGGAAGGTCCCGTCAGCGTAGCGCGCTTCGATATGCGTGGGGACCGTCCTCGTTTCCACGAAGGTCTTCCGAACAGGAAGACGACATGACGACGCGTGCACAGGTCCGTGGACGCGGGCTGACGGGACGGGTGCGTGCGCCCTGGACGGTGTCGTTCGGATGCTCCGACACGGCCAGGCTCGACGTATCCGAGGTGAAGCCGGAGGACCCCGCCGTCGCCATTGCGGCGTGCGCGCCCTCACGACGCTCCACAACAACCCACCCGCGCGGGGCTCAGCGACGGGGCCGGCGGGACATCTCGATGTGCGGGATGCCGTCCTCGTCGTAGACCTCGCCCTCCGCGACGAAGCCGAGGCTCGTGTAGAAGGCCCGCAGGTAGTCCTGCGCGGAGATGCGGATGGTGGCGTCGGGGTACAGGGCCTCGAGTCGCGCGAGGCCGCGCTCGGTCAGCTCCCTGCCCAGTCCGCGTCCCCGGGCCCGCGGTGAAGTCACCACGCGGCCCAGGCTCGCGGCGCCGGGGAACTTCACGTCGGGCGGGAGGATGCGCAGGTACGCGCAGAGCAAGCGCTCCAGGCCCTCTCCCTCGTGGGCGAGCAGGTGCAGCGAGCTCGGGTCCAGGCCATCGACGTCCTGGTAGATGGAGCGCTGCTCCACCACGAAGACCTCCTGCCGCAGCGCGAGCACCGCGTACAGCTCCTCGAGCGTCAGCTCCGCGAACGCCTTCCATTGCCAGCTGGGCATGGGCGGGCGTCTATCACGGATGGCCCCCCGTGGAGCGGCGTCGACCAGGCGTTGCCTTCTTCCGAAGTGTCCCCCGCGCTGCGCTCGGGTGTGGCCGGGGCCCTGGAGTCGACCTGTCGCCAACGGTGAGCCAACCCCCGTGGGCGTGGCCAGCGCGGTGGCATCGACTCATCGCCCCTGGCGAGGCGGACCGCGCGGGTGTCGCCGACGCGCTGCATCGCGACGACTCGTCGACGTCGGCGCGCTGATGCTCGCTCGCCACGGCAACGCCTGGACTCCAGGCCTCATCGGGCGGCGGCCCGCTCGCCAGCCTGGCCGGCGGGGTGGAGTCCCGCTCCTGGGGCGGAGAGGGCGGGCAGGGAGGCTGGGCAAGTTGGCGGGGTGGCCGTTATACGTAGGCCGCCATGAGCCAATCGCCGCTGACGTCACCCGTGCCTGGAGCCGCCGAGGACGTGGAGGCGCTGGCGTCGTTGCTGCGGGGACGGCGCACGGTGGTGCTCACCGGCGCCGGGTGCAGCACGGAGTCGGGCATCCCCGACTATCGCGGCCCGGGCACCCGCGCCCGCGCACGCAACCCCATCCAGCACCGCGAGTTCCTCCAGCGCCCCGAGGTGCGGGCCCGCTACTGGGCGCGCAGCCTGCTCGGCTGGCCCCGCTTCGCCGCCGCCCGTCCGAACGCCGCGCACCAGGCGCTGGCCGCGCTGGAGCAGGGAGGCCAGGTCCGAGGGCTCATCACCCAGAACGTGGACCGGCTGCACCACGCCGCGGGCAGCACGCGCATCATCGAGCTGCACGGCGCGCTGGCCCGCGTGCGCTGCCTGGACTGCGGGGCGCAGGAGGCGCGCGTCGACCTGCAGGAGCGTCTCTTGTCGCTCAATCCGGACTTCACCCACCAGGTGCTGGAGCTGCGGCCGGACGGTGACGCGGAGCTGAGCTCGGAGGCGCTCCAGGCCTTCCGGGTGCCCGAGTGCCTGCGCTGCGGCGGGACGCTGAAGCCGGACGTGGTGTTCTTCGGGGACAACGTGCCCGCGCCCACGGTGGCGGATGCGTTCGGGTTGCTGGAGGAGGGGGACGCGCTGCTGGTGGTGGGCTCGTCGCTGGCCATCTACTCCGGCTATCGCTTCCTCGTGCGCGCCTCCGAGCGACAGGTGCCCATCGCCATCCTCAACCTGGGCGAGTGTCGCGGCGTGGAGCTGGCGGACCTGTGTATCGAAGCGAGCGCGGGGGATGTGTTGCCCCGGCTCGCCTCGCGACTGACGCGGGCCTGAGGTCGCGCGTCAGGGGATGCGCACGTGGGCGGTGAGGTGGTCCACGAAGGCTCGCACGCGCGAGGGCAGGTGGCCTCCCTGGCTCATGAAGAGGATGTGGATGGCCTCGGTGTCGCCGGGGTTGTGCGCCTCGAGCACGGGCACGAGGTGTCCCTTGTCCAGGTCGTCCTGCACCTGGAAGCGCGCCAGCCGCGCCAGTCCGACGCCGGCCAGGGCGAGCTGTCGCAGCGCCTCGCCGTCACTTGCCTGGACGTTGCCGATGGGCGGCACGGCGAGCTGCGCGTCCTCTTCCTTCAGGGGCCAGCCCTCGATGGCGCGCGCGTAGCTGAAGCCCAGCCGGTTGTGGGCGCCGAGCTCCTCGGGCGATTGGGGCAGGCCGTGACGCTTCACGTAGTCCGGTGAGGCGACGATGACCATCCGCGTCTCGCCCAGGCGGCGCGAGGTGAGCTGGGAGCTCTTGAGCTGGCCGTGGCGGATGGCCACGTCGGTGCGCTCGTCGAGCAGGTCGATGAGCTGGTCCGTGAGAACCAATTCCACCGACACGCCGGGGTGACGGGCGAGGAAGCCGGGCAGCAGGGGGATGAGCAGCACGCGGCCGAAGGCGGCGTTGGTGTTGACGCGCAGGCGGCCTCGGGGCTCGTCGCTCGTGGCGGCGCCGCGCTCGGCCTCCTCCAGTTCGGCGAGGATGCGCACGCTGCGCTCATAGAAGCCGCAGCCCTCCGGGGTGAGCTGGAGCGCGCGGGTGGAGCGGTTGACCAGGCGGGCTCCCAGTCGCTGCTCCAGGCGGGCCACCAGCTTGCTCACCGCCGAGGGCGTCATCCGGAAGGCGCGGGCCGCGGCGGAGAAGCCGCCCAGCTCCACCACCTTCACGAAGACCTCCATCTCTCCGAAGCGATTGACGTCGAGTCGAGCCATGGTGAGCCGAAGTCACAAGTCCTGTTCCGCACGGCGCTCTACCGCACGGAAATCGTGCCGTCCATACAAGGGCCCATCCACTTCTTCATCGGAGGGCCACGAAGCCATGCCGCTGGCCTTGTTCGCATTGACCGCGGGCGCCTTTGGAATCGGCGTCACGGAGTTCGTCATCATGGGTTTGTTGATGGAGGTGGGCGCTGACCTGGGCGTCTCCATCTCCACGGCGGGGCTGCTCATCTCCGGCTACGCGCTGGGCGTGGTGGCCGGGGCGCCCGTGCTCACGGTGCTGACGGGACGCTGGTCCAGAAAGCACATGCTGCTGGGATTGATGGTCATCTTCACGGTGGGCAACGTGCTCTGCGCGCTGGCGCCCACGTACGGCACGCTGATGGTGGCCCGGGTGCTGACGGCGCTGTCGCATGGGACGTTCTTCGGCGTGGGCTCCGTGGTGGCGACGGGGGTGGTGCCGGTGTCCGCGATTCTCGTCGTGCTGGTGGCGCTGTGGATGGAGTCGCGTGAGCCGCGCTCCGGCGCGGTGCTGCATGGGAGCCTGCAATGAATGCACAGGACAAGGTCGCGCTCGTGGTGGGGGCGCAGGGTGTCATCGGGAAGAACCTCATCGAGCACCTGGCGTCGCTGGGAGACTGGGAGGTCATCGGCCTGTCGAGACGCGGGGGCGAGTCGGCGGGGCGGGTGCGGCACGTGAAGGTGGACCTGCTCGACGCGGGGGACTGCCGGGCGAAGCTGGCGGAGCTGGGGCGGGTGACGCACGTCTTCTACGCCGCGTATCAGGACCGGCCGACGTGGGCGGAGCTGGTGGCGCCGAACCTGGCGATGCTCGTGAATGTCGTGGAGGCCATCGAGCCGGTGGCCCCGGGGCTGCGTCATGTCAGCCTGATGCAGGGCTACAAGGTGTATGGCGCGCATTTGGGGCCATTCAAGACGCCGGCGCGGGAGACGGACCCGGAGCACATGCCTCCGGAGTTCAACGTGGACCAGCAGCGCTTCCTGGAGCAGCGTCAGCGGGGCAAGGCGTGGACGTGGTCGGCCATCCGTCCGTCGGTGGTGGGAGGCGTGGCGCTGGGCAATCCGATGAACCTGGCGTTGGTGCTCGCGGTGTATGCGTCCATCTCGAAGGAGCTGGGGTTGCCCTTGAGGTTCCCGGGGAAGCCGGGGGCGTACCATGCGCTGTTGGAGATGACGGACGCGGGGCTGCTCGCGAAGGCCACGGTGTGGGCGGCGACGGAGCCGCGGTGTGCGAATCAGGCGTTCAACATCAACAACGGAGACCTGTTCCGGTGGAGCGAGCTGTGGCCGAGCATCGCGCGCTACTTCGGGTTGGAGGTGGCGCCGGGGTTGCCCATGTCCCTGGACGTGGTGATGGCGGACAAGGGGCCGCTCTGGGACGCGATGACGGCGAAGCACGGACTGGCGGGGCATTCGTACCAGGACGTGTCGTCGTGGCGCTTCGGTGACTTCGTCTTCTCGTGGGACTACGACATGTTCGCCGACGGGACGAAGGCACGCCGCTTCGGTTTCCACGAATTCGTCGACACCCAGGCCATGTTCTTTCGCCTCTTCGACGAACTGCGACGCATGAAGGTCATCCCGTAGGCGCGCACCGTCGACACGTGTGATGGAATCCCCGAGACGACTCGAGCGCCTCGGGAGGCACGACAGTGGGCGAGAATCCGATGCAGCAAATCATCGATTTCATCCTGGAGCTGGACAAGCTCAAGGGCGTGACTCGCAAGGTCAAGCCGTTGGGGCTGACGCGGTACGAGAACTCCGCGGAGCACAGCTGGCAGCTCGCGCTGCTGGCCCTCTCGCTCTCCGCCTACGCACCCGCGGGCACCGACATGGACCGGGTGGTGCGCATGCTGCTCGTGCACGACGTGGGAGAGATCGACACCGGTGACACCCTGGCCTTCGTCGAGGGCGGCTGGAAGGAGCGCAAGGCGGCCGAGCTCGCCGCCGTGGAGCGCATCTTCGGACTCCTGCCCGAACCCCAGGGCCCGCTCTTCCTGGCCCTGTGGCGCGAGTTCGAACAGGCAGAGACTCCCGAGTCCCGCTACGCCAACGCCGTGGACCGCGCCATGCCCGTCCTCCTCAACCTGTCCAAGGAAGGGCAGAGCTGGCGCGAGAACGGCGTCAGCCACGCCCGCGTGGTGGCTCGCATCGCTCCGCCCATCCAGGCGGGTTGCCCCGCCCTGTGGACCTACCTGGAAGCCCGCCTCGAGGACGCACGCCAGCGCGGCTGGTTCGGCGCCTGAGCTTCACGCGGCCTGGGGACTTCGCGGAGCGCCCACGTGCCCCGCTCGCACCACGTAGTCCCCGAATCCCTCCCCAGGCCGCCGCTCTCGCGCATACGCGGCGAACAGCGGCTCGAGCGTGTCGAGGATGGCCGCCTCGTCGACGTTCTCCCGGTACAGCCGATTGAGCCGCTGACCCCGACTGTCCCCACCCAGGTGCAGGTTGTAGCGACCCGGTGCCTTGCCCACGAGTCCAATCTCCGCGAGATACGGCCGCGCGCACCCATTCGGACAGCCGGTGATTCGCAGCAGGATGTTCGCGTCCTGGAGGCCATGCGTCTTCAGCCGAGCCTCCACCCGCTCCACGAACGTGGGCAGGTAGCGCTCGGCCTCCGCCATCGCCAGGCCACACGTCGGCAGCGCCACGCACGCGAGCGCGTTGCGCTTCAGCGGGCTCGCCGTTCGGAAGCCCTCCAGCCCATGTTCCCGGACGAGCGCCTCGATTCGCTCCCGCGACTCCGGCGGAATCCCCGCGATGATGAGGTTCTGGTTCGGCGTCAGCCGGAAGTCACCCGAGTGGATGCGAGCAATCTCCCGCAGGCCCGTGAGGTGCGGCGCCCCAGGCCTGTCCGCCACGCGCCCGCTGTCCAGGTGCAGCGTCAGGTGCCACCGCCCGTCATGGCCCTCACGCCAGCCGAAGCGGTCCCCGTTGTGCTCGAACGTGAAGGGCCGCGCGGGCTCCAGCGCGAACCCCAGCCTGCGCTCCAGCTCCTCCGTGAACCACGCGACGCCCTTGTCCTCCAGGACATACTTGAGCCGCGCGCGCTTGCGATTGCCCCGGTCCCCATGGTCACGGTGGAGCTTCAGCACCTCCTCCGCCACGACCAGCATCTGCTCCGGCACCACGAAGCCGATGACATCCGCGAGCCGGGGGAACGTGCTCGCGTCTCCATGCGTGGCCCCCAGGCCGCCGCCCACCGTGACGTTGAAGCCCTTCAGGACGCCGTCCTCGAGGATGGCGATGTAGCCCAGGTCCTGGGCGAAGAGGTCCACGTCGTTCTCCGGCGGCACCGCCACCGCCGCCTTGAACTTCCTCGGCAGATACGTCGCGCCGTAGAGCGGCTCGTCCTCGCCTCCGCCCACCTTCTCCTCTCCGAGCCACAGCTCATGGTACGCGCGCGTCCTGGGCAGCAGATGCTCGGACAGGCGCACCGCCCAGTCGTAGACGACTGCGTGCACCCGGGTGTCCACCGGGTTGGGGTTGCACAGCACGTTGCGGTTGACGTCACCGCAGGCGGCCAGCGTGTCGATGAGGGCCGCGTTGATGCGCGCGATGGTCGGCTTGAGGTCTCCCTTGAGGATGCCGTGCAACTGGAAGGCCTGCCGGGTGGTGATGCGCAGCGTCCCGTTGGCGTGCTCACGCGCGAGCCCGTCCATCACCAACCACTGCGACGCCGTGCACACGCCGCCGGGCAATCGGGTGCGCAACATGAAGCTGTAGTCCGGCTCCAGCTTCTGCTGACGACGCTCCTCGCGAGCGTCCCGGTCGTCCTGCTGATAGCTGCCATGGAACTTGATGACGCTGGTGTCGGCGGGGGCGATGGCGCCCGTCACCGGGTCGGCCAGGCTCTCCGCCAGCGTACCGCGCAACAGGCGGCTGTTCGCCTTGATGTGTTCGACTTCCGAGAGGGGCTTGGGCTGGGGCTCATGTCTTCGCTCGCAATCGGGCTTCAGTAGACGTCACGCAGGTAGCGCCGCTCGTCCCGCAGGGATTTCAACCAGTCCTCGGCGTCCTCGCGGCCGCGAGCGCCGTGCTCGACAACGATGTCCACGAGCGCCTGATGGACATCCGGCGCCATGCGCTGGGCATCGCCGCACACGTAGATGGCCGCGCCTCCCTCCAGCCAGGCGTAGAGCTCCTTGCCCGACTCGCGCAGGCGCTGCTGCACATAGACCTTCTCCGCGGTGTCGCGCGAGAAGGCCACCGACAGCCGGTGCAGCGTCTTCTTCTTCAACGCCTCCAACCACTCCGTCTGGTACAGGAACTGGGTGCGGAAGTGCTGCTCGCCGAAGAAGAGCCAGTTGCGGCCCTTCGCGCCGGTCTCCGCGCGCTCCTGCACGAAGCCCCGGAACGGCGCCACCCCCGTGCCAGGACCAATCATCACCACGTCCCGCGCGCCGTCCTCCGGGAGCCGGAAGCGCTCGTTGCGCTCGACGAAGACGCGGACCGTGTCCGTCCCGTCCACACGCGTGGCCAGGTGGTGGGACGCCGTGCCCAGGTGCCGCGCGCCGAAGGCCGTGTAGTCGACCACCGCCACCGTCAGGTGCGCCTCCGCGCCCACGCGCTTGGGACTCGAGGCAATCGAGTAGAGCCGAGGCGTCTGCTTCCTCAACGCGAGCACCAGCTCCGTCGCGCTCCAGGGGGCGGGGTGCTGACGGAGCACATCGATGACCTGGTGCGAACGGAGCAGCGCACGGAAGGCCTCCGAGCCACTCGCAGACAGCACCGCGCCGAGCTCCTCGCTGCCGCTGAGCGCGGCCTGTCGCTCCAGGAATGGGCGGCTCAGCCGTGTCAGCTCCAGCTCCTCCGTCAGCCAGTGGCCGAGCGACCAGGTCTTCCCATCACGCGTCACCGGCTCCGAGGCCTCGAGGCGCAGCGTGGTCAGCACCGCCTCCACCAACTCGGGACCATTCGGTGCCCACACCCCGAGCGCGTCGCCCGGGGTGTACTCGAGGCCCGAGCCCTCCAGCGACAGCTCCACGTGGCGCACGTCCTTGAGTGCGCCGCGTCCCGTGATTCGCTGGTTGGCCAGCACGGGCGCGGCGAACGGAGCCTGCTTGCTGACGACGGGGGCCGCGGGGCCGCCTCGCAAGGGAACGACGGTGGCGACGACGGGCGTGCGAGGCTCCAGCGCTTCCCGTGCGCGCTCCAGGGTCTGGTCCAGCCAGCCGGAGGCCACGGGCTCGAAGTCCAGGTCGCAGTCGGCGCGCGCCGCCAGCCGCGAAGCGCCCAGCTCCGCCAGTCGCTCGTCGAGCTGTCGCCCCACCTCACAGAACTTCGGATAGCTGGAGTCACCCAGCCCGAGCACCGCGTAGCGCAGCCCCTCCAATCGGGGCGCCCGCTTGCCCAGGAGGTGCTCGCAGAATCCGCGCGCGTCGTCGGGCGGGTCTCCATCGCCCTGCGTGCTGATGACCACGACGAGCAGCTTCTCCCGGGCCAGCTCTCGCACCGGATACTCGCTGGCCCTCACCAGCCGCGCCGGCAACCCGGCGCGCTCCGTCTGCTGCTTGAAGCGCTCCGCGAGCAGGCGGCTGTTCCCCGTCTGCGTCCCGTAGACGATGGTGAGCGGCGCGACGGAGGTCTCCGCCGGTGGTACGGCGTGAGTCACCGGTTGCACGCTGGCCGCGCGTGTCGCGAGCCCCGCGGCGTAGCCACTCAGCCAGTGCAGGGCCGAGGCATCCAACCCCTCCACCAGCCGCAGCAGCTGCGTGCCCCGCTCCGCGCCGAGCAGCGCGTCGAGGAAGGGCGGTGTCGGAGTCAGGCTCCCTGGAGACGAGACGCTCATGTCCCGGCCTCCGGCGTCAGGTGCTCCACCCATTGCTCCAAGGTCTCGGTGTCGTCCAGCTCCCACCACTGCGTCCGCGCCTCCTGGGCCTCCTCGCGCAGCACCCGGCGAAGCTGGGGTGCGTCCGCGTGGACCAGCGCCACCAGCCCCGCGCGTGACAGGGCGAGCGCGACCTCCACATCGCCCGCGACGGTCGCCACGACGCGGCCGAGGTCGAACAGCCTGCGCTCCAGCGCGAAGGCGCGCCCCGCGGCCTCCGGTGTCGAGGGAAGCAGGACGATGGCGCCGGCCTGTCCCAGCCGCTGTTCACGCTCGACCTGGGACACCAGCGACGTGCCCGTGCGGGACGCGGACTCGGCCGGGCCCAGCACCATCCCCGCGCCCACCGTGTCGTGGGTGAGGGCGTCGATGACGATGAAGGCGCCCGTGCGACGGTTCTCCTGGTACGCGTCGCACAGGAGCGGGCGGCGGCACACCAGTCGCACGCGGCCGATGTCGTTGAGCGCGAGCGCCTCCGCGGGCGCCTCCGACAGGTCCTCCAGCTCCTTGCGCCACAGCACGCGCTCGACTTGCGCGGGGGTGGTGCGGGTGCCCTGCTTCACCAGGTAGCGGCGCGTCGCATCCAGCGGCTGCTCACCGAACCACACCAGCATGGCGTCCAGGTGCTGCAGGGCCAGCGGCGGCTGGTCCACGTGGGAGAGCACGTCGCCCCGGCTCACGTCCACGTCGTCCGAGAGGCGCAGCGTGACGGACGCGGTCGCGGAGGCGTCCTCGCGTGGACCGTCGAACGTGTCGATGGCCTCCACCCGGGTCCTGCGCCCCGAGGGCAACACCTGCACCTCGTCCCCCACGCGCACCGTGCCCGAGGCGACCTGTCCCGCCAGCCCTCGATAATCCTGGTGCGGTCGAATCACGTACTGCACGGGGAAGCGGAACGGCGCGCCGTCCAGCCGGCGCTGGTGCGGCAGGGACTCCAGCCAGCTCAAGAGCGTGCCGCCCTCGTGCCAGGGCGTGTGCGCGCTGGGGCGGGTGATGTTGTCGCCCCGGCTCGCGCTGACGGGGAACAGCCGCACGCCCTCGAAGCCCAGGGTGCGCGCGAAGTCCGCCAGCTCGCTGCCGATGCGCTCGAAGGTGGCGCGCTCGTAGCCCACCAGGTCCATCTTGTTCACCGCCACCGCGAGGTAGGGGATGCCCAGCAGCGAGGCGATGTACGCATGTCGCCGCGTCTGCGGCAGCACGCCCAGGCGCGCGTCCACCAGGATGACCCCCGCGTCCGCGGTGGAGGCCCCCGTGGCCATGTTGCGCGTGTACTGCAGGTGTCCCGGCGTGTCCGCGATGATGATCTTCCGGCGCGCCGTGGACAGGTAGCGGTAGGCGACGTCGATGGTGATGCCCTGCTCACGCTCGGCGCGCAGGCCATCGGTGAAGAGGGAGAAGTCCAGCTCCTCCTCGTCCCCTCCGCCGGCGGCGGCCTTGAGTCCCTGGGCCAGTGCCTCGGTGCGCGCGGCGGCGGCCCGCTTCGCGCTGGCCTTTCGCACGGCGGAGATCTGGTCCTCGAACAGCCCATCGCATTCGTACAGGAGCCGGCCGATGAGCGTGGACTTCCCATCGTCCACCGAGCCCACCACCGCGAGGCGCAGCAGGGCACGGTGGGCGTGCTCGTCGAGCAGGCGCTGGAGGTCGGGCTCGCGTGGAGCCTGGAGTGCGGTGTCCATCAGAAGTACCCCTCGCGCTTCTTCAGCTCCATGGAGCCTTCTTCGTCGTGGTCGATGAGCCGGCCCTGGCGCTCGGACTGTCGGGCGTGGACCATCTCGTGGATGACGGCCTCCACGGTGGTGGCCGAGGACTCGATGGCGCCGCTGAGCGGGTAGCACCCCAGCGTCCTGAAGCGCACCTTGCGCGGCGTGGGCTTCTCGCCGGGGCGCAGGCGCATGCGCTCGTCGTCCACCATCAGCAGGGTGCCGTTGCGCTCGATGATGGGCCGCTCGGCGGCGAAGTAGAGCGGCACCACGGGGATTCGCTCGCGCAGCACGTAGTGCCACACGTCCAGCTCCGTCCAGTTGGACAGGGGGAAGACGCGCATGCTCTCGCCCGCGTCGACGCGGCCGTTGTAGAGGTTCCACAGCTCCGGACGCTGACGGCGCGGGTCCCACTGGCCGTGCTTGTCCCGGAACGAGAACACCCGCTCCTTGGCGCGGGACTTCTCCTCGTCGCGGCGGGCCCCACCGAAGGCGGCATCGAAGCCGTGCAGCGCGAGCGCCTCCAGCAGCGCCTGTGTCTTCATCGCGTGCGTGTACTTCTGGCTGCCGTGGTCGAACGGGTTGATGCCCTCGGCGAGCGCCTTGCGGTTCTGGTGCACCAGGAGCTTCAGCCCGTGCCGCGCCACGAAGCCGTCCCGGAACGTGTACATGTCCCGGAACTTCCACGTGGTGTCCACGTGCAGCAGGGGGAAGGGCAGGGGCGCGGGATGGAAGGCCTTGCGCGCCAGGTGCAGCAGCACCTGCGAGTCCTTGCCGATGCTGTAGAGCATCACCGGGTTGGCGAACTCGGCCACCGTCTCCCGGAGGATGTGGATGCTCTCCGCCTCCAGCTCCTCCAGGTGCGTGGCGCGAGCGTGTGTCGTTTCAGTCATGTCCGGCCTCCGCCCGACGAGGAAGGGGTTGCTCCGGCGTCGCGTCACGGCGCGCGGTGAGTGAGGCGAGCCGCGCGCGCAGCGAGACCACCTCGCCCACGACCAGGAGCGCCGGGGAGCCGAGGCCCGCTTGCCGTGCCTGTCGGGCCAGGTCTCCCAGCGTGGCCTCCACCACGCGTTGATGCTCCCAGGTGCCTGCCTCCACCAGCGCGGCGGGAGTCTTCGACGCGCGGCCCGCGGAGATGAGCGCTGTGGTCGTCTCCTCCAGCCGCTGCCCGGCCATGAACAGCACCAGTGTCTTTGCGCGTGCGAGGAAGGACCAGTCCGGGGCGCCCCCCGCGCGGAAGGCGGTGGCGAACGTCACCTCGCCGGACAGGTCCCGGTGGGTGACGGGGATGGCCGCGGAGGCGGGGACGGCGATGCCCGCGGAGAGGCCGGGCACCACCTCGTAGGGGATGCCCGCGTCCTCCAGCGCGAGCGCCTCCTCCGCGCCTCGCCCGAAGACGAACGGGTCTCCGCCCTTGAGCCGCACCACGGCGCGACCCAGCCGGGCCTGCGCGATGAGCACGGCGTGGATGTCCTCCTGTCGCACGGAGTCGCCTCCGCCCTCCTTGCCCACGTAGATGAGCCGCGCATGGGGACGCGCGTGCTCCAGGACTCCGGGGTGGATGAGCCGGTCATGGACCACCGTGTCCGCTTCGCGCAGCAGGCGCGCGGCGCGCAGCGTGAGCAGCTCCGGGTCTCCCGGGCCCGCTCCTACCAGGTACACGCGACCTCTCGATGACTCCTTCATGAGGGCTCCCCCGACGACTTTCAGTGCTTCAATTCCGTGCGCAGCCGCGCGAAGGCCCGCGCCTGCTCCCCGCGCGCGAGCAGCACGCCGAGGTCTCCCGCCGCCAGCCGCTTGAGCAGCTCCTGGCGACGCGGGCTCCTGGGGAGCTGTCGTCTCAGCCAGCCGCTCAGCCTCGCGAGCAGCACGTGGTGGGGCGCGATGTGCGCGGCGAGGGCGCGGCGCAGGTGCCTCGCCAGCGCGGGAGCCTGCCCGGCGGTGGAGACGGCCACGGTGATGGGGCCACGGCGCTCCACCGAGGGCAGCGTGAAGTCACACAGCTCTGGCTCGTCCGCCGTGTTGACCCAGAGCCCGCGCGCCCGCGCCTCGGTGACGATGCGCTGGTTCACCGACGCGTCATCGGTGGCTGTCAGCACCAGCGCGTGGCCCCGCGTGTCTCCGTCTTCATAGGTGCGTGGCACCCAGTCCAGCCGGCCTTCCCCGGCCAGCTTCGCGAGCGTCTGGGTGACGGTGGGCGCCACGAGCTGGAGGCGTGCGCCCGCCTCGAGGAGGGCCAGGGCGCGCCCCTCGGCGATGGCGCCACCTCCGACGAGCAGGACGCGGCGGCCCTCCAGGCGGAGGCAGATGGGATAGTCGACAGGAATGGCGGTCGTCATGGTGGGGCCTCGGTTCATCGGACGGGGTGGAGGCCGCATTCGCTGTGCTCGCGCGCCTCCCACCACCAGCGACCCGCGCGTTCGTCTTCGTACGGCTTCACGGCGCGGGTGCAGGGCGCGCAGCCGATGGAGGGGTAGCCCCGGTCATGGAGCGCGTTGTAGGGGACGCCGTTCTCCTGGATGTAGGCCCAGACCTGCTGCCGGCTCCACGCCGCCAGGGGGTTGAGCTTGAGCAGTCCGCCATGCGCCGAATCGAGCTCGACGACGCGGACGTCCGTGCGGTTGAGGGACTGCTCGCGGCGCAGGCCCGTCAACCACGCCTCCCTGCCATGCAGCGCGCGACGCAGGGGCGCGACCTTGCGGATGGCGCAGCACTCCTTGCGTGAGGCCAGGTCCTGGCGGAAGGAGAAGTAGCCGCGCGCGGACTCGAGCGCCTCCACCTGGGCGCGCTCGGGGAAGTACGTCTCCACCTCGATGCCGTAGCGCCTGCGGACGACCTCGATGAGCTCGTAGGTCTCGGGAGGAAGCCGCCCGGTGTCGAGCGTGAAGACGCGCACGCCGGGCGCGTGCTTGCGCGCCAGGTCGATGAGGACCATGTCCTCCGCGCCGAAGCTGGAGGCGATGGCCGCGCGTGCGCCGAGCCGCTGCTCCACCCATTCGAGGAGCGTCTGCGCGGTGGCTTCCCCGAGGGCGGTCGCCTCCGAGAGCAGCGGGGGGATGGTGGGTGAGGTGGACTGCACGGAAGACACGGTGGGCTCCTGGGGAAAACAAAAAGGCCCGCGCCTCTTTCGAGGGCGGGCCGCGCGAGCAGGTCAGGGGATGGATGGGACGGCTATCCACTCCTCGAGGCTCGTGGGCCGCCCGGAGGCGGACACACCACGCACGCACACGCCAGACAGCAACAGGCGGCCTTCACGTCAGCGCACGCGGACGCGCGGGCCCGCTGGAGGGCCGGCGACATGGCGGAGGGCTGGAGGAAGGCAAGGCGCATGGGAGGAGCGACGAAGGGGGAACAGCGGTGTGCGGAAGGGGAGCGCCGGACCTCGGGGCGAGGTGGCGCTGGGCGAGGCACGAGGACTCAGGGAGCGTCCGACGCGCGCTTCAACAGCCCAGGCCCGAGCGGGCACAACAGGCACACCCCTGACAGCAGCGGCGGAACGGCGCGGCCATCGAGGTGGAAGGCATCAGCACGAAGCGCAAGCTAACGGCTGACAGGGTGAGCCGTCAACCCACGCTCCGCTTCACGACTCGTGAGCCCCACCCGTGCGTCGTGGCAGGGCATGTGGCCCCAGGTGGGAGGACGTCGTGGCGTGCTCCAGGGACGCGGGGGCGTCGAGTCGCAGCGCCGAGCGGTCCAGCTCCGAGAGCCGCGGGCGGCCCAGCAGCGCGAGCGTGCGGTCGACCTCGGAGGTGAGGAGGTCCAACGCCTGCTCCACGCCGGCCTGTCCGTTCGCGGCCAGACCGTAGAGGAAGGGGCGGCCCACCATGCAGGCGCGAGCGCCCAGGGCGATGGCCTTCACGATGTCCGAGCCCCGGCGGATGCCGCCATCGAGGATGACCTCGGAGCGGCCCTCCACGGCGTCCACGACCTCGGGCAGCACGTCGAGGGCGGCGGGGAGGAAGTCGAGCTGTCGTCCGCCGTGGTTCGACACGACGAGCGCCTCGACTCCGAGCGACACGGCCTTGCGCGCGTCCTCCGCGCAAGAGATGCCCTTGAGCACGAGGGGGCCGGGCCAGATGGAGCGCAGCCACTCGACGTCCTTCCACGTGACAGCGGGGTCGAACTGGCTGTTGGTGAAGCGCGCCACGCCCACGGCGTTCGCCTGGGTGAGCGCGGGGTGGTCCACGAAGTTGCCGAAGGTGGCGCGCGGGCTGGACGTCATGCGCAGCACCCAGCCGAGGTGGCGCAGCACGTCCATCACGTTGGAGAAGTGCAGGCGCGGCGGGACGGTGAAGCCGTTGCGCCGGTCCTGCTCGCGGTTGCCCATGACGGGCACGTCCACGGTGAGGCACAGCGCGCGGTAGCCCGCGGCCTTCGCGCGCTCCACGAGGGACTGCGTGACGCCACGGTCCTTCCAGACATAGAGCTGGAACCAGAGGGGCGCGGAGGACGCGGCGGCGACCTCTTCAATCGTCCCGATGGACATGGTGCTGAGCGTGAAGATGGCGCCCCGGCTCGCGGCGGCCCGGGCGGCCAGCTCTTCTCCACGGGGTGCGAGCAGGCCCGCGAGCCCCGTGGGGCCGAGGATGATGGGCGTGGCGAGCCGCTCTCCCAGGAGCGTGACGGAGGGGTCGATGACGCTCACGTCCACGAGCGAGCGCGCGCGGAAGAGATAGCGCTCGAAGCTCCGTCGATTCGCCTCGGCGGTGAAGCCGTCGTCCGAGGCGCCCTCGACATAGTCGAAGACGGTCCGGGGCAGCCGCCGCCGCGCGCGCTGACGCAGGTCCTCGATGCTGACGCTCACGATGTGGGCTCCGGGGAAGCGACGACGCTCCCGAGGATAGCAGCCCTGGCCTGGACTGCGTCACCCAGGCGATGAGCCGCGGGGTTACTCGTCAACCTCCGCGCGCGAGCGGCTCCCTGGCTCGACCCCCAGGGCCAGCTCCTTCAGCTCGAACGTCAGCGCGCGGATGGGGAAGGGCCGCACGTTCCCGAGGACAATCACGGTCAGTCGGTCCTCGGTGTAGTGGTGGAGATTGGAGAGGAAGCCATCCATCGAGCCTCCGTGCCGCACCAGCACGCCGCGCTCCTGCACGCCGGGGCCTCGCTGGTAGGGCTGAATCCGGAAGCCATAGCCGTAGTAGCCCTGCGCGCGCGTCCCTCCTGTGAACAGCCGCGTCCTGCTCTCCGCGGAGAGCCACTTCATTCCGAAGAGCGCCTGCGCCCAGGTGTACAGGTCATCGACCGTCGCGTAGATGTCGCCCGAGCCCAGGGCATAGGAGACGTTGTTCTCGTCGCGTGAAACGCCCAGCAGGCCCTTGGCGTAGCCGAACGACCGCTTGGACGGGACGTTCGTGGCGCGCTCGATGCCTGAGTCCGACATCGCCAGCGGGCCGAAGGTCTTCGCCTGGAGCACCTGCGCATAGGACTTGCCCGTGACGGCCTCGATGACGAGGGCCGCGAGGTGGTAGTTCAGGTTGGAGTACTCGTACTTCGCTCCAGGCTTGAACGAGAGGCGCGCGGTGTTGATGAGCCGCAATATCTCCGCCGAGGAGACATCTGTTTCGGACTCGCGCTCCACCAGGGAGTCCAGGTGGATGGGCAGTCCGGACCGCTGCTTGAGCAGCAGGTGGAGCGTCAGGCTGTTGCCCAGGTCGGCGCGCAGCTTCGGGAGGTATCGCGAGAGGGGGGCCTGGAGGTCCAGGGTGCCGGCCTCCACCAACTGCATCACCGTCACGGCGGTGAAGGACTTGGTGAGCGAGCCGATGAGGAACTGGGAGTCCACCTGATTGGGGCGCTTGCCCTTCTCGTCCGCCAGTCCATATGCGGCGCGATGAATCACCTTCCCGTCCTTCGCGACGAGCACCGCGCCGCGAAAGCCCTCCTTTTCGACATAGGTCCGGAGATGGGCATCGAGCTTCGTGGCGACGGAATCCCGCGGCACGGCCAGGGGCGCGGCCCCCATGCAGAAGGACGCGAGGGCCAGGACAGATAAGAGAGCCATGTCGGGTCCTCCGCCCTAGTTGTTGGACCAGATGACGGAGGCGATCTTCCAGCCCGAGTCCGTGTTCACCAGGTGCCAGCTCTCCTGTCCTCGGTTGATGACGCGGTCATCGAAGTGGAAGGTGAACTCGAAGGAGACCGAGGCGATGGTTCCGTCCGTGTCGATGCGGACGTTGATGAACTTCTCCTCGCTGCGCCCCTTGTTCGCCACGATTCCGTCGATGAACCGCGTCGGCGTCTCGCGTGCCGTCAGATTGACCCGCGTCGCCTGGGGGTCCTTCTGCTGGCGGCGCTTCAAGCGCTCGTCGCCATCGACGGACTGCCAGGTGATGTCCTCGCGCAGGAACAAGCCGAGGAACTTCTTCTTGTCCTTCTGGAGGATGGCGTCTCGGAAGTCGTCGACGACGGCGGTGATCTGCTGACGCGCCGCGGTGGTGTCCTTGGCTGTTGCTTGCGCGAAGGCGGGCAGCGACACGAGACAGGAGAGCAGCAGGAGAGACAGCTTCACGCGGGCTCCGTGACAGGACGGCGAGGTGTGTTCGTGCGGCGGACCTGGAAACCCAGAGCCGCCGCGCTTATTCCGTCGAGTCGCGTCTGACGGGAGACGTCAGGCCGCGTCCCGCTTCAGCGCCGCGAGGAGCTGCTCGAACAGCGCCGCGAGCGTGTCGACCTGCGGCGCGCGCAGCATCGTGTAGTGGTCTCCCGGGACCTCGTGCACCGTGGGCGCGGTCGCGAGCCACGCACCCCAGCCGAGGTCCGGCGTCACCGTCACGCCTTCGAGTGGCGTGCTGGCCCGGATGAGCACGCTGGGCCCTTCGAACGGCGCGCCCGTGGGGACGTAGGCCCGCTGCGCGGCGCTCATCCGCTGATAGAGAGCGAAGAGCCGCTCCACGGTGTCGAGGTCCAGGTCCAGGCCCGGTGCCGCGACGCGCGCCTGCTCCAGCAGGTACGTCAGTCGCTCACGCCCCTCGAGCCGCGTCAGTCGCTCCCGGTCCACGGCCAGCTCCCGCCACGGCAATCCGAGGATGTGCGCGAAGGACACCAACTGCGTGAGCGCCTCGGGTGCAGGGCGCGGCTCCGGCCGGGGCGCGTGGCTGTCGACCAGGACCAGCAGCTCCACCTGCGCACCCTGCGCCTGGAGTCGACGCGCCATCTCGTGCGCGACGAGCCCGCCGAAGGACCAGCCCGCGAGCAGGTACGGCCCCTTGGGCTGCACGACGCGAAGCTGCGACAGGTAGTCGCGCGCGAGGACCTCGACCGAGGCCGGAGGCAGCTCTCCCCCGTCGAGCCCGCTGGCGGAGAAGCCGTGGATGGGACGGCTCGGAGTGAGCCTGCGCACCAGCTCCGTGTAGCCCAGCGCGCTGCCGCCGCCGCCGTGGACGAGGAACAGCGGGCGCTCGGTGGACGTGCCCGCGTCGAGTCGCACGAGGTTCGGCAGGGCGCGCACTCCGGCTTGCTGCGCTTCGAGCACGGAGGCCAGTCGCTCGATGCTGGAGCCCTGGAAGAGCGCGGTGACGGGGAGCGAGCTGCCCGTCCGCTCGCGGATCCGCGCCATCAAGCGGATGGCGAGCAGCGAGTGGCCACCCAGCTCGAAGAAGTCATCCGAGACGCCGACCTGGGGGACTCGGAGGACGTCCGCCCAGATGGACGCGAGCAGCTCCTCGGTGGGCGTGCGCGGCGCGACATACGTCTCGGACGGAGCACCGAGGACGGACTCGGGAGCCGGCAGCGCCTTGCGGTCCAGCTTCGCGTTCGCGGTGAGCGGGAGCGCGTCGAGCCGCAGCAGCGACGACGGCACCATGAACTCGGGCAGCCGCGACTTGAGGAAGGCGCGCAGCGACGTCGTGTCCACGTCGTCACCGACGAAGTAGCCGACGAGGCGCTTGTCACCGGGGACGTCCTCGCGGGCGATGGCCACGGCCTCCCGGATGGCGGGATGCGCGAGCAGGGCCGACTCGACCTCGGACAGCTCGATGCGGAAGCCTCGGACCTTGACCTGCGCGTCCGCGCGGCCGACGAAGTCCAGCAGGCCGTCGTGCCGCCAGCGAACGAGGTCGCCGGTGCGGTAGAGGCGCGCGCCGGGCTCGGAGGAGAACGCGTCGGGGATGAAGCGCTCCGCCGTGAGCGAAGGCTGGCCGACGTAGCCCCGCGCGAGGCCCTCGCCGCCGATGAACAGCTCGCCCGTGACACCGACGGGGACGGGCTGAAGTGACGCGTCCAGGACCCGGACGCTCGTGCCGAGGATGGGGCGGCCGATGGGCAATGTGGACCCGAGGTCCTCCACGCCCTCGAGGGTGAACATGGTGGCGAAGACCGTGGTCTCGGTGGGGCCGTAGGCGTGGCCCACGGGCACTCCCCACTCCGTCAGCGCGCGGCGGACGTGGAGCGGCGAGACGACGTCGCCGCCCGTGAGGACGCGCTGGAGCGAGGCGGGCGCGGACAGGCGGGCCTCGACGAGCTGCGAGAACAGACCACTGGTCGCCCAGAGCGTGGTGACGCCGTGGCGGGCGATGGCCTGGAAGAGCTCCTCGAGCGAGGGCGCGTGCGGGGGGAGGATGACCAGTCGCGCGCCGTGCAGCAGCGCGCCCCAGATTTCGAACGTCGAGGCGTCGAAGGAGATGGGCGCGAGCAGCAGGTGCGTCTGCTCGGGACCGAACCGCGTGTAGTCGGTGCCGATGAGCGTGCGGATGACGTTGCGATGGGTGCTGCCAACGCCCTTGGGCCTGCCCGTGGAGCCGGACGTGAAGTCGACGTAGGCGAGCGACTCCGGGAGGGCGGCGTGCGGCACGGCGTCGATGGACTGGTGCGCCAGTGAGACCTCGTCCAGGAGGACCGTGGTGAGGCCCTCCGCGGGGAGGTTGGGGAGCAGCGCCCTCGTGGTGATGAGGACTCCGGGCCGCGAGTCCTCGAGCATGGAGGCCAGACGCTCCCGCGGATAGGACGTGTCGAGCGGGACGTAGGCGGCGCCGGCCTTGAGGATGGCGACCAGGGTGATGACGAGCTCGGGTGAACGCTCGAGGGCGAGCGCGACGCGGGAGTCCGTGGAGATGCCGAGGGCGCGCAGGTGTCGGGCGAGCTGGTTCGAGCGCTCGTCGAGCTGTCGGTACGTGAGGCTCGTATCGCCGTGGATGAGCGCGGCGGCATCAGGAGCCTGGGCCACGACGCGGGCGAAGACCTCCGGGAGCGTGGAGTCCGTGGACACTCGCGCGGGCGCCAGGGCCCAGGTGTCGAGGACGTCGCGACGCTCGTCCTCCGTGAGCATGGCGTGCTCGGAGAGGGCGGCCTCGGGGCGCTGGGTGATGTCCTCGACGAGCTGCTCGAAGTGCCGGGCCAGGCGCTCGATGGTGGCGCGCTCGAACAGGTCCGTGTTGTAGCCGAGTCCTCCGAAGACGCCGTCCGGGGTCTCCGTCAGGTTCAGCTGGAGCTCGAACTTGGCGGTGGCGACCACCGAGCCCACGTCGACCGGGCTCAGCGTCAGCTCGGTGTTCTGGATGGAGGACTCGGGCGTGTTCTGGAGGACGAACAGGGCCTGGAACAGGGGGCTGCGGCTCAGGTCGCGCGCGGGATGCAGCTCCTCGACGAGTCGCTCGAAGGGGATGTCCTGGTGCGCGTAGGCGCCGAGCGCGGTCTCACGCACCTGACGCAACAGCTCGACGAACGAAGCGCGCGGAGCGATGCGGGCACGGAAGACGAGCGTGTTGACGAAGAAGCCGATGAGGCCTTCGACCTCGGAGCGGTGACGGCCGGCGATGGGCGAGCCGACGGCGATGTCGTCCTGCCCGCTGTGCCGCGAGAGCAGCAGCTGCCACGCCGCGAGCAGCGCCATGAAGGGCGTGGCGCCCTCTCGCTGGCAGAGCGCCTTGAGCTTCGCGGTGACAGCCTGGGGAATGAAGACGGGTTGCGTGGCGCCTCGGAAGGTCTGGAGCGGAGGCCGGGCCTTGTCGATGGGCATCGCCAGGGGCTGGAGGCCCGTGAGCTGGTGACGCCAGTAGTCGATCTGCGCGTCGAGGACAGGGCCCTGGAGCCAGGAGCGCTGCCAGACGGAGAAGTCGGCGTACTGGATGGAGAGGGGCGAGAGGGGGGACGGCTTGCCGTGGGAGAAGGCGTCGTAGAGGGCGGCGACCTCCTGGATGAGGACACCCATGGACCAACCGTCGGAGACGATGTGGTGCATGTTGAGCGCGAGGACGTGCTCGGTGTCGCTGAGCTCCAGGAGCTGGGCGCGGATGAGCGGGCCGGTGGAGAGGTCGAAGGGCCGCTGGTACTCCTCGCGCAACCTTCGCTGGAGCTCCGTGCGTGAGGACTCTTCATCGAGTCCGCGCAGGTCGACCCGCGTCAGCGGTAGCTCTCCGTTCGGACTGACGCGCTGGAAGGGCTGACCGTCGTGCTCGAAGAAGGTCGTACGGAGGGCCTCGTGGCGAGAGACGAGGGCGTCGAAGCTGAGCTGGAGAGCCTTCGAATCGAGTGGGCCGGAGAGGCGCACGAAGGAAGGCATGTTGTAGGTGGCGGAGCCGGGCTGGAGCTGGTCGATGAACCAGAGGCGCTGCTGGGCGAAGGAGAGGGGAAGAGGCCCGGTGCGAGGGACAGGGAGGATGGGAGGAGGCTGAGCGCCGAGGGCCTCGCGAGAAGCGGAAAGGATTCGCGAGGCGAGAGAGGCGACGGTGGAGGCCTCGAAGAGGGCCCGCAGAGGCAGCTCGACGCCGAAGGAAGAGCGGATGCGGGAAATGACCTGGGTGGCGAGAAGCGAGTGGCCACCGAGGGAGAAGAAGTTGTCGGTGACGCCGACGCGCTCGAGGCGAAGGACGGAGGAGAAGATGGAAGCGAGCTTCTCTTCGGCGGGGTTGCGAGGAGCGACGAAGGCGGAGTCGCCACGCAAGGCGTCGACGTCCGGAGCGGGGAGCCGGTTGCGAGCGAGCTTCCCGGAAGGAGTCAGGGGCAGTGCCGCCAGGGAGACGAAGGCGGAGGGCACCATGTACTCGGGGAGGCGCTGGAGGAGGAAGGCGCGGAGGGCCTCTGCGTCAAGCGGAGCGTCGGAGGAGAGGACGACGTAGC